>JBKKCN010000542.1:0-9987 GCA_046712525.1 Candidatus Rokuibacteriota bacterium | reverse complement strand
GCTCTACCTCTACAACAACCAGTACGTCAGCCCGCAGGCCGTCGCGCTCACCGCGTCGGCGGAGCCGCTCCTGATGGTGATCTACGGCGGTACCCGCACGCAGCTGGGGCCGGTCGTCGGCGCGGGGCTGGTGGTGATCATCAAGAACGTGGCGAGCGCCTACATCGAGCGCTGGAACTTCGTGCTGGGGGCGATCTTCGTCCTCATCGTCGTGTTCATGCCGGAGGGCCTGGTGCCGGGGATCGCGCGTCTCTCCCGCCGCGCGATGGCGGCGTGGCGGCCGCGCGCGGCGGTGGCGGCGCCGGAGGTCGGACGGTGAGCGCGCTCGCCGTGCGCGATCTCGACAAGTCGTTCGGCGGCTTGCGGGTGACCTCTTCGGTCAGCCTCGCCGTCGAGCCAGGCGAGCGGCGCCTGATCATCGGTCCCAACGGCGCCGGCAAGACCACGCTCTTCAACCTCATCACCGGCGAGCTCGCGCCCGACCGCGGCATCATCACGCTCTTCGGCGACGACATCACGCGTGTGCCGGGTCGGCGGCGCGCGCACCTCGGGGTCGCCCGCACCTACCAGATCATCACGCTCTTTCCGAACGACACGCTGGAGCGCAACGTGACGCTCTCGCTGCTCGGGCTCGCGCGGCTGCGCTGGAACCCGTTCGTGCGCCTCGACGGGCAGACCGCGCTCATCGCGCGCGCCCGCGAGGTCCTCGCGCGCGTGGGGCTCGGCCATCTCGCCGAGCGGCCGCTCGCGCACACCTCCTATGGTGAGCGGCGCCGTGTCGAGATCGCGATGGCGCTCGCCCAGAATCCGCGTGTGCTGCTGCTCGACGAGCCGTTCGCCGGGCTGTCGATCGAGGAGCGCCGCGACGTGCTGGCGCTCGTCAGCGGCATCCCGCGCGACGTGACGGTGGTGATGATCGAGCACGACATGGACGTGGCGCTCGACTTCGCCGAGCGCATCACCGTGCTGCACTTCGGCGAGGTGGTGGTGGAGGGGACGCGCGCGGAAGTGGTGGCGCATCCGCGCACGCGGGAGATCTACCTTGGCGAGTGACGCGCTCGTGCTCAGCGACGTCGACGCCTTCTACGGCGACAGCCACGTGCTGCATGGGGTGTCGCTGCGCGTGGGCGAAGGGCGTTTGCTCGGCCTTCTCGGACGTAACGGCGCGGGGAAGTCGACGTCGATGAGCGTGACGGTGGGCGTGCTGCCGGCGCGCCGGGGGACCGTCACCGTGTTTGGCCGCCCGGTGACGGGCCGCGCCCCCGAGGCGATCGCCGCGGAGGGCGTCGCGCTCGTCCCCCAGGGGCGGCGCGTCTTCCGCAGCCTCACGGTGCGCGAGAACCTCGTGGTAGCCGCGCGCAAGCCCCGAGGCGCTGCCACGGTGCCGTGGACGCTCGACACGGTGACCGCGCTCTTTCCCCACCTCCGGGAGCGCCAGCAGCAGATGGCCGGCTCCCTGTCCGGCGGCGAGCAGCAGATGCTCGCGATCGGGCGCGCACTCATGGCGAACCCGCGCGTGCTGCTGATGGACGAGCCGTCGGAGGGCCTCGCGCCGCAGCTCGTGGCCGAGGTCATGACCACCATCCGGCGGCTGAAGGCGCAAGGTCTCTCCATCGTGCTCGTGGAGCAGAACGCAAAGCTCGTCTTCGACGTGGCCGACGACATCGTCATCCTGAACAGCGGGCGGGTGGTCGTCGACGGCCCGGCGGCGGCGCTCACAGCCGGCCGCGTTGACCTTCGCCAGCACCTCGGCATCTATTGACTGGGGTCAGGCTTTGACTTCTGAACATGGGTGAAGAATTCCGAAGGAATGTCGGCCGCGAGTCTTGCCCCGGGAGTGTCTTATCACGTCATCGCGCGGGGCAATCAGCGACAACCGGCGCCGCGGACGTGGCGCGTCTGAGCCGGAATGTTTAGAAGTCAAAGCCTGACCCTAAGGAGGAAGTGAGCGATGCTCTTCACGTGTCCTGCTGACGCTGCGCGTGGTGGCATGAAGACGGCGGCCAGAGGCAAACGCCGGCATTTCTGCGTTGACGTGCACTGCCACGTGCACTATCCGCCCGCGGACGAGGCCGTGAAGGGCGTCCATCGGCCCGAGCAGGAGCCGAGCGCCCGCTTCTCCAGCGAGCTCACGCGCGCGACGAATCGCAAGCAGATGGAGAACGTCCGTGTGTGCCTCACGTCGGTCGAGCAGCGGCTGCGTGACATGGACAAGATGGGCGTCGACGTGCAGGCCATCTCGGTGTCGCCGTTCCAGTTCATGTACTCGCTCCCCGCGGAGCACGGGCGGAAGACCGCGCGCATGACGAACGAGAACCTCGCCGCCATCGTCGGCAAGCACCCGAACCGCTTCGTCGCGCTCGCCAACGTGCCCTTGCAGGCTCCCGACGCGGCCGTCGAAGAGCTCGAGTACTGCGTGAAGACGCTCGGCTTCCGCGGCGTCGAGATCGGCACCAACATCGCCGGCCACGAGATCTCGCGCGGGCGTGACCGCTTCTGGGCCACGGTGCAGGCGCTCGACGTCATGGTGTTCATGCATCCGAACGGCTTCACGGGCGGCGAGCGCCTGGCCGATCACTACTTCATCAATTCCATCGGCAACCCGCTCGACTCCACGGTCGCCATCGGCCATCTGGTCTTCGATGGCGTGCTCGAGCGCTTCCCGAAGCTGAGGATCGTGGCCGCGCACGGCGGTGGGTACGTGTCGCACTACCCGGCCCGCATGGACCACGTGTGGTCGGCGCGGGCGGACGCGCGCACCGTGCTCAAGAAGAAACCGCGGCAGTCGCTGGCCAAGCTCTATTTCGACACCATCGTGTTCGACCGCGAGCAGCTTAAGCACCTCGTCAATCTCTGGGGCGCCGACCACATCGTGGCGGGGACCGACTACCCCTATGACATGGGGTGGTACGATCCGCGCGGGTTCGTGGAGGGCTGCGATTTCCTGAAGGACGGCGACAAGGCGAAGATCCTCGGACTGAACGCGGCCAGGCTGCTGAAGCTCCGTCGCCCGGCCGGTGCACGTCGATGAGGACCGCGTAGCGAAGATGATGGGTCGCCCACCCGAGGGTCTCGTTTTTGCACGCCGGGAGCCTGGCAGAGTGTCGAGGAGCGCCACCAGCTTTGCCGGGGCGCTGCCGAGCGCGAACCGGGGGGCCCTTCGAGGCCCCCCATGAAAAGGAGCCGCACGCCATGATGACGATCGTGACGCACGTCAAGCTGAAGGAAGGCATGGAGCCGCAGTGGGACGAGGCCATCCGCGAGCGGCTGCGGACCGCGCGCGAGCGCGCGGGCTGGATCGGTGGCCAGCTCGCCATTCCCGTGGACAAGCTCAACGAGCGCGTGGTCATCGGCACCTGGCAGTCGCGCGCGGACTGGGAGGCATGGCACACGGACCCCACGTTCCGCGACACGCGAAAGAAGCTCGACGGGCTCGAGGCGGGGCCGAGCGAGCAGTGGTGGCACGAGGTGGTGGAGGACGTCCGCCGCGACTGACCGGGTGGTAGCATCCCTGCCGGGGATGACCGTCGCGCTGCCCTATCACTTCGATACGAGCCGCGTGTGGCGGATGATTCTCACCGGCGCGCTGGCCGTCGAGGCCGTGATCCTCGCGGGCGCCCTCTATGGCTTCCTCGTGCGGGGGGACGTCGCGCGGGTCCTGCAGCTGGCACTGTGCGGCGCCATCCTCGCGTATTTCATCCGGATCTTCGTCAGATTCCAGAACGGCTCCATCGGCACCATCACCGCGGATCGCGTCGTCGTCCAGCCGAACGCGCTGTACGGCATCCGGCTACGGGGACCGCAAGGCACATACCCGACCCGCGGGTTCTCATCGGTGCGCGTCGAGCTGATGTCGGGATCGACGGGCTATGGCGACACCCTCGTGCAGGGGGGGCCACACGAGCGGATCTGGCTCGTCGGCGAGGAGGGCACGCCGGACATTCTCATTGCGAGGACGAGTCGCGAGGCGGGCAGGGCGTTGGCCAAGGCGTTCGGCGCGGCGCTGGCGCTGCCGGTGGAAGAGGCGCGCGAGCCGTACTGATCCCGGGCAGCTCGAAGAACACCGAGCCGAATCGGCTGATCGTCGTTCGTGACCGGGCGCGCGTCGCTGCGGTGGGCGCGGTGAGCCCGTGGGGCCGCTGGCTGTCCACCGCCGCCGCCGTCATCGTGATCGTGCAGACCGAGCCGCACGAGTTCGACGCCGGCCGCTGCGCCCAGAACATGATGGTCGCCGCCTGGAACGACGGCATCGGCTGTTGTGCCGGTGCCTTGTCCTGAGCCGGTGCCGGCGTGGTCATCATGCATCCCAACACGACCGCGGTGGCGCACTTCTGAATCGCGTTCATCGCATCCTCGTGCGTGAGAGTGACGTCGAATCGCCGCCGCCTTTACGGGCGGTCGGCGACGGGTGCCCGAAGGCTAGCAGGAGGCGTGAACCCGATATGGAACGGATCTGTGACGATTCGGCGCGTCGGCCGGGCGGACGCTGAACGACTCCAGCACGGGGAACGGCGACGCCCGCGACGGACGGTGAGGAGGCTGGGGACAGGCGCGCAGGGACGCGCGCTCTCGATGGCCGCTCGTCTGAGCGACTCAGTATGAAGCGAGTTATACTCTCGCAATACTCTTGGGAGGTCACCGATGGCGAAGCCTGCGACGAAGGTCGCCGTCAGTATTCCGCACGATCTGTACCGAGCGATCGAGCGAGTCCGGCGCACGACAGGCAAGAGCCGAAGCACGGTGGTGCAGGATGCGCTTCGTCACTGGCTCGAGCACCAGGCGCACGTCGGGATGGTGCTGGAGTACCAAGCCGGGTACCGGCGCCGCCCGGAGAGCCGCCGAGAAGTGAAAGCGGCGCAGGCCGCTGCCACGCGTTTACTTGCCACAGAAGATTGGTAGATGCGACGCGGCGAGATCTGGTGGGCGGAGCTGCCGGCGCCGGCCGGTCGCCGGCCGGTCATCCTGCTCTCTCGTAATGAGGCCTATGACGTCCGGGCGCTCATCACGATCGCTCCCATCACGACCCGAGCCCGAGGCATTCCCACCGAGGTGCCGTTGAGCGCCGCCGATGGCCTGCCGAAGACCTGCGTCGTCAACCTGGACACGATCACGACAATTCCCAAGGCGTCACTCGGTCGATTGATCGGCCCCCTGGCTCCCGGAAAGCTGGCCGCGGTCGAGCGCGCGCTCCGCTTCGCCCTCGGCCTGCGCTGACTGGAATGGGGAGCCCGAGCAAATCGATAGCGAAGAAGCGATCCGCGGCTCGTCGCGTGGCGGCGAGCAGACGATCGGGCGCGCCTCGCTCGCCGTTGCCGCTCTGGCCGCTCAGCGATGGCTATGCGCAGGCCATCCGCTCGCGGAACGCGAGGCGATTGTTCGCGGTCAATCTGGATGCCGGGTAGCATCGGACGCCATGGACGCGTACCGGGCCATCGTCGACAAGCGCGATCAGCGGCTCTTTCTTCCTAGGCCGATTCCCGACGACGCGCTCCGTCGGATCTTGCAGGCGGCGCGCATGACGGGCAGCTCGAAGAACGCCGAGCCGAACCGGCTGATCGTCGTGCGCGACCGGGCGGGCGTGGCCGCGGTGGGCGCGGTGAGCCCGTGGGGACGCTGGCTGTCCACCGCCGCCGCCGTCATCGTGATCGTGCAGACCGAGCGCCACGAGTTCGACGCCGGCCGCTGCGCTCAGAACATGATGCTCGCCGCCTGGAACGACGGCATCGGCTCCTGCCCCGCCCACCTTCCTGAAGCCGACCTCGCGCGCCTGCTCGACATCCCGAAAGAGATGTTCATCAACCGCGTGATCGGCTTCGGCTATGTGGATCCCGCGCGCGCGGCGGCGCCGAAATCAGTCGCGCGCCCGCGCAAGCCCCTCGACGAGCTCGTCCGCTGGGAGCGGTGGAGTTAGCCGAGAAGCAAACGATTGATCGGGCGAAGTCAAAAACAGAGATCGAGGAGCGTCACGGGTTCCCCGGGACGCTTCCGAGCGCCGGGGGGCTTGGGGGGCCCTTCTAGGAGCGTGTCGGAGAAATGCCCCGGTGCCGAGTGCGAGACCGGAGCCTCTCACGTGCGGCTGACCGAGGATTTCTCTCGGTGCAGCCGGCGAAGTTTGGTGTAGTGGCGGCATGACCACGCCCCACCGAGAGCCAGCCGCGTCCGAGCAAGGGCTGCTGATCACCGAGGAGGGTACGGCGAAGGCGTCGGGGGGGCCGCCGCGCGGGGCCAGCCCGACGAAGGTGTTCCGCGCGTGGAGTCCGGAGCAGGCGGCGTTGCTGCCGGCCTCGAAACGCGACCATCTCGGCGACGATCACCTGACCGTCTTCCTGCTCGATCTGCTGCCGACGCTGAATCTCGACGCGATCCTGGCCGCGTATACGGAAGATCGCGGGCAGCCCCCCTACGATCCACGGATGATGACGGTCCTGCTGCTGTACGCGTATGGCCAGGGCGTCACGAGTTCGCGGCAGATCGAGCGGCGGTGTCGGGAAGATCTCGGCTTCATGTACCTCACGGGCGATGCCCGCCCGGACCATGACACGATCTGCGCGTTTCGACGGCAGCACCTGGACGCCTTCAAGCGGCTGTTCTTGGAGACCCTGCGCATTGCCGAGGAAGCGGGGGTGTTGAAGCTGGGGCGCATCGCGCTGGACGGGTCGAAGATCCGAGCGAACGCCTCGAAGCACAAGGCGATGAGCTACGCGCGGATGCCGGAGCGGCTGGCGGCTTTGCGCGCGGAGATCGAGCGGCTCCTGGCGGAGGCCGACGCGCTGGACCGCACGGAGGACGAGCAATACGGCCGGGGGCGCCGCGGCGACGAGCTGCCAGCAGCGCTGCGCGATCCCGCGACGCGGCGACAGCGGTTGCGCGAGGCCCAAGCGCGCGTGGAGGCGGCGCGCAAGCGAGAGTGGGCGGCGACGAAGCAGGCGCACGTCGAGCAGATCGAGCACGCCCAGCAGGTTCTCGAAGCCGAGGCCCGCGAGCACGCGCAGGCCGCGGGCAAGGCGAATGCCGACGCCGCCCGGCCGGACCCGAAGGCGCAACGCAACTTCACGGATCCGGAGTCGCGGATCATGAAGACGACCGACGGGTTCCAGCAGTGCGACAACGCGCAGGTGGCCGTGACGGTCGACACACAGTTCGTCGTCGCGGCGGACGTGGTCACGGCGGCGAACGACAAGCAGCAACTGCAGCCGATGATGGAGCAGATGGTGGCGAATGTGGGCGCGCCCGACGGGGTGATCGCTGACAGTGGCTATTTCTCCGAGGCCAACGTGCAGACGTTGGAGCACCGCGACGGGCGGCCCATCGAGGCCCACATCGCTGTCGAGCGCGATCGCCACGGGGCGCCGCCGCCCGGTCCGCCGCGCGGGCGCATTCCCAAGGGACTGAGCCCGGCTGACCGGATGCGCCGGCGGCTGCGCACTAAAGGTGGTCGGACGATCTACGCGCTGCGAAAGGTCACGGTGGAACCGGTCATCGGCCAGATCAAGGGGCGGGGCTTCCGCCGCTTTTCGCTGCGCGGCTTGATCGGAGCGCAGGGGGAGTTCCAGTTGGTCTGCGCCGTCCACAATCTCGTCAAGCTGTGGCGCGCGGGCGTGGCGATCGCGCGGGAACCAAGCGCTCACCCCGACCCCGCCTATGCCTGACCTGCGTGCGTCGAGTCGGCACGGCTCTTCCGAGTCAGCCATCCAGGCGGCGGGCGCCGGAACCGCACCGCTGGCACCGGTATCGGGCCTCGGTCGTGCGGCCGTCACAGTCATTTCTCCGACACGCTCCTAGCCTTCACCTTCGGAGGAACACATGAACGGGAGCCGCCGTGTTGCCCTGGTTTCGGTCCTCCTCATCTGTACCCTGCTCGCGGGCAGCGTGGCGATGCCCGTGGGCGCGCAGAACAAACCCGAAGGTGAAATGCGCTGGGCGCTCTACGTGACGCTCTCTCCCCTGTGGTTCGACCCCGGCGAGGTGGTGGGGCAGCTCACGCCCTTCTGGATCCTGTACGCGCTGCACGACGCGCTCGCCAAGCCGATGCCGGGCAACCTCATGAGCCCGAGCCTGGCGGAGTCGTGGACGGTGAGCGCGGACCAGCGCGTGTACGAGTTCAAGCTGCGCGAGGGGCTGCGCTTTCACAACGGCGATGCCTTCACGGCGGAGGACGTCAAGTTCAGCTTCCATCGCGCCAAGGCGAAGCTGCTGCAGCAGAAGGTGCGGGAGGTGGAGGTGGCGGGGCCCCATCGCATCCGCTTCCACCTGCACGAGCCGTGGCCGGACTTCCTCAGCTTCTACGCCGGCCTGGTGACGGGCGCGAGCTGGATCGTGCCGAAGAAATACGTCGAGCAAGTGGGCCCCGACGGCTTCAAGCGGCACCCCGTCGGCCTCGGCCCCTACAAGTTCGTCAGCCACACGCCCGGTATCGAGCTCGTGATGGAGGCCTTCGAGGGTTACTGGCGCAAGGTGCCCTCCGTCAAGCGCGTCGTCTTCAAGAGCGTGACGGAGCCCACCACGCGGATGGCGATGCTCAAGCGGGGTGAGGTGGATATCGCCTACCTGCTCGATGCGCCGGACGCGAAGGAGCTCAAGCGTGATCCGAATCTGAAGCTGGCGTTCTCGGGCGGCATCGCCATCTTCTTCCTGGATTTCCTCGATCAGTGGGATCCGAAATCGCCCTGGCACGACCGGCGCGTGCGGCTGGCCGCCAACTACGCGATCGACCGCCGCGCGCTGAGCGAGGCGGAGACGCTCGGCGCCTCCAAGCCCGCGGGCAACATCGTCCCGCCCGCCTTCGAGTTCGCGCTGCCCATCGAGCCCTATCCGTACGATCCTGGCCGGGCCAAGCAGCTGCTGGCGGAGGCCGGCTATCCCAATGGCTTCGACGCCGGCGAGTTCCACCAGCTACCGCCGTACTTCTCGCTGGGAGAGGCGATCGTCGACTATTTCCGCGCGGTGGGAATCAGGTCGAAGATGCGGCCCATGGAGCGCGCCGCGTACATCGGGCTGATCCAGTCGAAGAAGGCCAAGGGCGTCTGCGTCTGCACGAGCGCCCTCTACGGCAACGCCGCCTCGCGGATGTCGGAGGTGGTGCCGAGCGACGGGTCCTTCGCGTACGGCGGCTACCCCGACATCGACGCTCTCTACAAGCAGCAGGCACAGGAAACGGACCGGCGCAAGCGGGAGGCCCTGCTGCACCAGATCCAGCAGCTGCTCCACGAGCGCGTGCGCTTCGGCCCCATCTACCAGTACATCTGGCCGAGCGGCATCGGACCTCGCGTGGCCGAGCCCGCGCTGATGCTCATCAATCCGTATCCCTGGTCGGCGCCCCTCGAAGAGGTGCGATTAAAGTGATGGGGGGGCTATAAGCGCGATCGATTCAGATGGGGGCCTCGACGGCCCCCAATCCCCCCGCGCTCGGTAGCGCGATCGACTCACATGGGGGCCTCGACGGGTCCCCAATCCCCCAACGCTCGGCAGCGCGATCGACCCACATGGGGGCCTCGACGGCCCCCAATCCCCCAACGCTCGGCAGCGCCCCGGCAAAAGCCGTGGCGCTCCTCGATACGCTGTAGTCGCCCCGTACCCTATCGGTATGCGCACGGGGGCACGGCGGTGCGGTAGGGGGCCTGGGTGAGGTGCTCGCCGGGCGGGAACAGGCGGAGCTGGCGGGCGGCGAGGGTGGGGGACAACTGGCGGCCGTGGAGCGAAAGGTAATAGCCGGCGCGTGCAGTGTCGACGCCCGCTCGCTTGAGGTCGGCGGCGCCGCGAATCGGCGCGCGGCGCCGCTCGACCACCAGCGTGCGCGCGGTCTTCGGACCTACTCCCGGCACTCGCACGAGAAGCTCGTAGGGGGCGCGCGTGACTTCGAGCGGAAACCACTCGGGATGGGCGAGAGCCCACGCGGTCTTGGGATCGTAGTCCAGCGGCAGGCGGCCCGAGGCCTCGAAGGCGAGCTCGTCGAAGCGGAAGCCGTAGTCGCGCAGCAGGTGCTCGGCC
>JBKKCN010000541.1:0-3786 GCA_046712525.1 Candidatus Rokuibacteriota bacterium | reverse complement strand
ACGGGGATCGCAGGGCAGCTCCTCCGGTTCCTCTGGAGGGCTATGCGCTGCACGCGGTAACGCTGGCGTTCGTGCACCCGGCTACTCTAAAGAGTGTGGAATTCGGCTCAGATATCCCGGCCAGAATCGAGAGATTACTGTCTTACTTGCGCCACACGGGTTGACGCATACTGACCCCGGAAGCGCACGCCGGGATTGAGAAAGTCGCTCAAATCCAGCGTTCCCCGGATATGGCATGGGTCTTGCAAACACGTAGAGTCAGAATGAAAGGGGTCGCATGAACGGCTTGACCATCGTCATTCTCGCCGCCGGGGAAGGAAAGCGGATGCGCTCCCGGCAGCCGAAGGTTCTCCACGAGTTATGTGGCCGGCCTCTCATCGGCTACCCGTTGAAGCTCGCCCGCACCCTCGCCGACCGGATCGTCCTCGTCGTCGGCCCCGACGCCGACGGCGTGCGCGCCATCGCGGGCGCTGACGTGAGCGTGGTCGAGCAGCGCGAGCGGCTGGGTACCGGCCACGCCGTGCTGCAGACTCAGGAGGCCTGCGGCCCGGGCGCCGTCCTCGTGCTGCCCGGCGACATGCCGCTGCTCTCCATCGAGACTATCGAGAGGCTCGTGTCCCATCACGCCACGAGCGGGGCGGCGGCCACGCTGCTCACCGCGGTGCTCGATCGCCCCGAGGGCTACGGACGCGTGCTGCGCCAGGGCGGCCGCGTCGTGCGCATCGTGGAGGATCGCGACGCCACCGACGACGAGAAGAAGGTGGCGGAGATCAACACCAGCGTCTACTGTTTCGATCCACGCCGGCTGTGGCCCGCGCTCGCGTCCGTCACGCCGAACAACGATCAGGGCGAGTACTACCTCACCGACGTCGTCGCCATGCTCAGCCGCGCAGGGGGCAGGATCGAAGCGTTGACGGTGGCTGATCCTCTCGAAGGGCTGGGCATCAACGACCGCAAGCAGCTGGCGGCGGTGGCCGCCATCCAGCGTGCGCGCATCCTCGACCGCCACATGCTGGCGGGCGTGACGATCCTGGATCCCGCCACCACGTATATCGACGACACCGTGACCATCGGGCCCGATACCGTCATCTACCCCCACGTGTTCATCGACGTGGCGACGGAGATCGGCAGCGACTGTGTCGTGGGCAGCGGCTGCCAGCTGCGCGCGACGCGCATTGCGGACCGCGTGCGGCTGCACCCCTACTGTGTGCTCACGGAATCGGTGGTCGAGGACGACGCCGAGCTGGGTCCTTTCTGCCACCTGCGGCCGAAGGCGCACATCGGCGTCAAGGCGAAGATCGGCAATTTCGTGGAAGTGAAGAAGTCGCGCATCGGCCGCGGCTCCAAGGCCAACCACCTCGCCTAC
This sequence comes from Candidatus Rokuibacteriota bacterium, assembly GCA_046712525.1. GTDB lineage: Bacteria > Methylomirabilota > Methylomirabilia > Rokubacteriales > CSP1-6 > JBBDXO01. The sequence continues at coordinate 2,420 of JBKKCN010000541.1, read as the reverse complement.
ATCGGCGACGCTACCATCGGCGACGGCGTCAACATCGGCGCCGGCACCATTACCTGCAATTACGACGGCGTCAACAAGCACCACACCACCATCGGTGACGGCACCTTCGTGGGGACCAACTCGAGCCTCGTGGCGCCACTGACGATCGGCGAAGGCGCTCACATCGGCGCCGGCTCGGTGATCACGAAAGACGTCCCGCCGGGCGCCCTCGCCGTCGAGCGTGCCCCGCAGATCATCAAAGAATCCTGGGCGACCCGCCGCCGCGAGCGCCGGGCCGCGCAGCCGCCGAGTGTGGGCGGGTCTTCCCCGAGCGTGGGGGGGCCTGGGGGAGGAGCGCCGCCCGCTCCCCCCCAGACTCAATAAGGAGGGGCAGCCATGTGCGGCATCGTCGGCTATGTGGGTGAGAAGAGCGCGGTCGGCATCATCGTCGACGGCCTCAAGCGGCTGGAGTACCGCGGCTATGATTCCGCGGGCATCGCCGTGCTCGACGCGGGCGGCCTGCACGTCCGGCGCGCCGTGGGTCGGATCAAGGCGCTCGAGAGCGCGCTGCGCGACCGTCCCATCAGCGGCACCGTCGGCATCGGCCATACGCGCTGGGCCACGCACGGGCGTCCCTCGGAAGACAACGCGCACCCCCACACCGACTGCACCGGCTCTCTGGTCGTCGTGCACAACGGCATTCTCGAGAACTACCTCGATATCAAGGAGCGTCTGCGCGCGGACGGCCACGTCTTCAAGTCGGAAACGGACACCGAGGTCATCGCGCACCTCATCGAGCACCACCTGAAGACCAAGCCGCGCCTGGAAACGGCGGTGAAGGCGGCGCTCTCCGAAGTGACCGGCTCCTATGCGGTGGGCGTGGTGTCCACCGCAGCCCCTGATCGGCTCATCACCGCCAAGCAGGGCGCGGGCAGCGTGGTGGTCGGCCTCGGCCGCGGCGAGATGTTCATCGCCTCCGACATCCCCGCCATCCTGTCGCACACCCGCGACGTGGTGATCCTGGAAGACAACGACTTCGCGGTGGTGACGGCCAACGGCGTGGAGGTGTCCACGCTCGACGGGGAGCCCGTGCAGCGCGAGCCCACGCGCATCCTGTGGGATCCCATCATGGCGGAGAAGGGTGGCTACCGTCACTTCATGCTCAAGGAGATGTACGAGCAGCCCCGCGCCATCACGGACACTTTCCGCGGCCGCATCGCGCCGGAGACGGGCAACGTGGTGCTGCCCGACGTGAACCTCGATCCTTCCACGGTGGCGTCGATCCAGCGCGTGGTGCTGGTGGCCTGCGGCACCGCCTTTCACGCCGCCATGCTCGGCCGCACCATGATCGAGAAGCTCGCCGGCATTCCCGCGGAGGTCGACCTCGGCTCGGAGTTCCGCTACCGCGACGCGCTCATCGGCCCCGAGACCCTGGTCATCGCCGTGTCGCAATCGGGGGAAACGGCGGACACCATCGGCGCCACCAAGGCGGCCCGGCTGAAGGGGTGCCCGATCCTCGCTATTACCAACGTGGTGGGCTCCGCGCTCGCGCGCGAGGCCACGGGTGTGCTCCTCATGCACGCCGGCCCGGAGATCGGCGTGGCTTCCACCAAGGCCTTCTCGACCATGATCGTGGCCCTGTACCTGCTCGGCCTCTGGCTCGGCCGCCAGCGCGGTACGTTGGGCGCGGAAGACGTCAAGAAGCGCATCCAGGACCTGGTGGAGATTCCGCGCCTCGTGGAGAAGACGCTCGAGCTCGACGCTCACATCGCGGGGATCTCGCGTCATCTGAGCGGGGTGAGTGACTTCCTCTACCTCGGCCGCGGCATGCAGTATCCGATCGCGCTCGAAGGGGCGCTGAAGCTGAAGGAGATCTCGTACATCCACGCGGAGGGATATGCGGGCGGAGAGATGAAGCACGGCCCCATCGCCCTCATCGCGGACGGGCTGCCCGTGGTTGCCCTCGCCCCGCGCGACAGCACGTACGAGCGGATGCTGGGCAACATGGAGGAAGTGTGCGCGCGCGAGGGGCTGCTCATCGCCATCACGCATCCCGGCGACAAGAACGCCACCGCCAAGGCCACGTACGTCATCGAGGTGCCGCCCACCGCGGAGCTCCTCGCTCCTCTCGTGACGGTGGTCCCGCTCCAGCTCCTCGCCTATCACATCGCCGTGCGCCGCGGCTGTGACGTGGACCAGCCCAGGAACCTCGCCAAGAGCGTCACGGTCGAATAGGCGGTCTACACGGTTGCTGCGCGTCGGGGGCTTGGGGGCCGCGTCTCGCGGCCCCCATCTCTATCATCCGCGACTACTCGCAACCGCGACTACTCGGCGATGGCGGGTTCGGCTCCGAGGGAGTCGGCGATCAGCCGCTCGAGGTGGATGAGGTCGAAAGGCTTCGGCAGGTAGCCGTTGGCGCCGTTGCCGAAGGCGTCGAGGGC
>JBKKCN010000540.1:0-5619 GCA_046712525.1 Candidatus Rokuibacteriota bacterium | reverse complement strand
GAGGGCGAGGCCGTCCACGATCTCCACTTCCTTGGAGAGATCCATGCCACGGCAGATGGTGTTGGTCACCTTGTGAAAGCGCGCGAGCGACGCCTTCTTTTTCGTCTCCTCGAGTAACGAGAAGCGGCGCACGGACAGCCCCGCCTTCGCCGGCTTCGTCACGCCGCGCGCGCCCCCGCGGTCGAGCGTGCGGCTCATGATGGCCGTGAGCGACTTCGGGTGGTAGCCGAACTTGTGGTAGAGCGCCAGATGCTTGGGGCTCGTGGGATAGGTCACCACGCCGTGCAGGGTGGTCTTGTTCTCGTCGAAGAAGTCCTGCACGGCGCGGATGAGCTGCTGGCCGATGGTCTGGTTGTGGTAGTTCGTGAGCACGGCCACGGGACCGAGCTGGCCCACCGAGCCCCACGTGGCCGCGAGAGCAACGCCCACGATCTTGGCGTTGTCTTCTTCCGCCACGAAGCAGCCCCACGGCTCCATGAGCCAGCGGTGGTGCACGTACTGTGCGCCGCCGAAGGCCTGGCGCGGCCGCGTGCCCAGCTGTCGCTCGAGAAAATCGCCAAAGGTTTGCTCGAGGACGTCGCGCACCTTGGAGAGATCGCCCTTGCGGATGCGGCGAACCTGAACCTTCGGCAAGCGCCCCTGCGGATCGAGTCCGGCGCGGTCGACGGTCGCTCTCACGAGGCCCCCGCGAGGTCTTCGAGCAGCGTGATGACCCCCGAGTGGTCGAGCCCGCCCCTGCCCTTCACGCGCATGGCGTTGAAGAGCTCCTGCACCACCGCCGTCGCCGGCAACGGCACCCCGAGCTCGCGCGCGGACTCCATGATGAGCCCGAGATCCTTGAAGTGCAGGTCGATCTTGAAGCCGGGGTTGTAGGAGCCCGAGATGTAGTTGGCCTTCTTCTGCTCGAGACACTTGGAGTTCGCCAGCCCGCCGCCGAGCGCGGTGAGCAGCAGCTCGCGGTCGAGCCCCGCTTTCTTGCCGAGCGTGAGGGCTTCCGCGAGCGCGGTGAGGTTGACGGCCACGATGATCTGGTTGGCGAGCTTGGTGAAGCCGCCGAAGCCGAGCGGGCCGAGCAGCGTGATGGTCTTGCCCATCGCCTGGAAGATCGGCAGCACCTTCTCGAAGACCGCCTTGTCGCCGCCCACCATGATCGACAGCGCGCCGTCCACGGCGCCCTTCTCGCCGCCGGAAACGGGGGCGTCGAGCATCTCGACGCCTTTCGCCGCGAGAGCCTTGCCGACCTTCTTCGACACGATGGGCGAGATCGTCGACATGTCGGCGAAGATCAGACCTTTGCGCGCGCCCTCGATGATGCCGTCCTTACCGAGCGCCACCTGCTCGACGTCGGGAGAGTTCGGCAGCATCGTGATGAGCACGTCACACACACCCGCGACGTCGCGGGCAGAGGCGACGGCCTTCGCGCCCGCCTTGACGATTTCGTCGACCGGGCCCTTGCTGCGGCTGTGGACGACGAGTGGGTAGCCCGCCTTCAGCAGGTTTTTGGCCATGGGGCGGCCCATGATGCCGAGACCAACGAATCCAACAATTTGAGCCATGAGAGCCCCCGGGTTAGGACGTGACGATCGAGGCGAAAGCCGCTTCAGAAAAGGCCGTTCCGTCCCCTCCGCGCCGCAGACAAGTAACACATTGCCGAGGGAGGGGTCAAGGTCGATTGAAGATTCGTACTCCGCGCACCCATGTCTGGAGCACCGCGATCGACGCGATGTCTTCGGTCCGACATTCGACCGGATTGGCCGACAGCACCAAAAGATCCGCGCGCTTGCCGGCTTCGACGCTCCCGCACTCACCGTCCGTGCCCGCCGCGCGCGCGGCGTCGATGGTGTAGGCCTGCAGCGCCGCGTGGGCGGACATGGCCTCCTCGCCATCGAAAACGTTGCCGCGCCGGCTCCTGCGGGTGACGGCGGCGGAGATGCCGAGCAAGGGAGCGTTGGAGCCGCACGGAAAGTCCGATGAGAACGCCTGCCGCACGCCCGCGCGGGCGGCCGTAGCGAATGGGCGCAGGCGGATTTCCGGCGACGGTGAGATGCCGCCGCTGTCGTAGAGGAAGGAGGGCTGCGCCACCACCCAGATCTGCAGATCCGCGAGCCGGGCGATGAGCTCGTCCGTGAGAAACATCGCGTGATCGACGCGCACGCGACCGCGGCCGGAGGGCTCTCGCGCGAGCGCGTCCTCGATCGCCCCCACCGCCGTCTCGATGCCGGCGTTGCCGATCGCGTGACACACGGCGGACCGTCCCGAGCGCCAGGTGTCGAGCAGCAGCGCGCTGAGCTCGTCGCGCTCGTAGAAGAGGAAGCCGGTGCTGTGGGCCTTGCCGTCGCGCTGCAGCCGTAGCGCACAGCGGTAGCCGCCGTCGACGAAGATCTTCAGCGGGCCCGCGGTGGAGGCGTCGCGGGGAGGATCGAACCATCCCTGCGTGCCCACCATGATCTCGCTCACGTCGATGCCGAGCGCGCCCGCCTCCCGCGCGCGCGCGTAGTGGCCCGACATTGCCGGGGAGACGGCGGCGTCCTGGATCGACGTGATCCCGAGCGCGGCGTAGCGCGCGGAGGCCGCGTGCGCGACGTCCACGAATTCTTCCTGCCAGCCTTCGCGCGAGCGCTGCTCCACCAGGCTCATGGCGCGCTCGAAGAGCAGCCCCGTGGGCTCCCCTGCGCGGTCGCGCGCGATCTCGCCGCCGGGTGGATCCGGCGTGCCGCGCGTGATGGCGGCCTCCGCCAGCGCGCGCGAATTGACCACCGCCTGGTGATGGGAGAAGTGCATCAGCAGCGCGGGCCGGTCGGGTACGGCGGCGTCGAGGTCGTGGCGCGTGGGGTGGCGATGCGCCGGCAGGTCGGCGTGATCGTAACCGAAGCCGCGCGTCCAAAGAGACGGCGGCGCTTCTCGCGCCGCCCTTCCCATGGCGGCTTGGATCGTTTCGATGTCACCCGCACCACGGCAATCGGCCCACAGCGTCTCGAAGGCGCCGATCGAGAAGTGATTGTGGGGATCGACGAAGCCGGGCGTGATGGTGAGGCCGTCGAGGTCGATCACCTCGTAGTCGGCCTCCCGCAACCAGAGGATCTCGTCGGAGCCGCCCACCTCCACGATGCGCCCGTTCTTGACGGCGAGCGCCTGCGCCACCGGCATCGTGGGGTCCATCGTGAGCACGGTGGCGTTGACGAAGAGGTGGATCAGGGCGTCAGGCTTTCCTGCCCCACAGCTCCTTGCCGAGCCATTCCAGACCGAGGTCCTTCAATGTCTGCGGCAGCGGCTTGCCGGTCTTCCGGTCGTAGCCGACTTCGCGGTACCACGTCTCGATCATCTTGTCCCACTGGGCCATCACCGATTGGCCCTTGGCGGGGCCGTCCACCGGCGTGGAGCCGTAACGCGTGGACGGCCGCTCCATGTCGGGTGTCAGGCCGCACCGCAGCGACACCGCGCGGTTGATGGCGGCGGTGCGCCGGCCGAAGCGGATGGCCTCGTCGATCGTGTACACCCAGCCCGTGGCGGCGCTGAGCGCGCGGCAGATGTTCTCCAGGCGCGTGCGCGTGGTGAAGATGCAGATGCCGAGCGAGTCCTCGAAGTTGCGGCGGCCGCGCAGCCCCGCCACCGTCTTCGCGACGGCCTCGCCGTCGAAATTGTTGATGCGCGCGGGCTGGCCCACTTCCGTGGGGTGCACGGGATTGCCCGTCTCCATGGTGGCGGTGCCGGAGGTGGCGGTGTCCAGCATCTCGTCCCAGCGCGCGCGGTGGTCGTGGCCACGGGGCGTGGCGCCTTTCTCGATGTAGATGGCGCAGTCCTTGGCGGGCCCGCCGAGCTTCTCCGCCGCGCGCTTCGTGCCCTCGGCGAGCACGGCGCCAAAGCCCTGGCGGTGCGAGATGATCTCCAGCAGCCGCCGCGCGCCCTTGGCGTCGCCCCACTTCAGCTCGAAGCCGAGCTGCTCCTTCGTGATGTAGCCCTTCTCCTGGCACTCCATCACCCAGCCGCATATCCAGCCGAACTCGTTGACGTCCACGCACGCGCGGTCGAGCTCGGTGTTCAGCCACGCGATCTCGTCGCGGTCGGTGAGACCGATCGTCCACCCGGCGCCCGACCAGCCCTCGTACTCCGGCTCGTCGACGATCTTGCCCTGGTGATCACCGCGCTTGATGATCGACATGTGGCAGTGATGCATGCCGCACGCGTTGCACTGGTGCCCGCGATGATCGAAGTGCTCGCGCAGCCGGGGCGCCTCCCACTCCGACATGTCCACGCCCGTGATGACATTGGTCGTGTAGTTCTTGATGGGCAGCACGCCGAGCTTGGACAGGTTCGACACGCCCGGCACCCTGCCGTACTCGTACAGCGTGCGCGCGGAGGGATCGGTCTTGAGGTCGTGCGCGATGTCGTCGGCGGCCTGCACCACGCCGCGCGGGTCGGCCGCGCGCAGCGCCTTGGTGCCCTTCACCATCGCCACCGCCTTCAGCTTCTTCTTGCCCATGACGGCGCCCACGCCATTCTTCGAGGCCACGTGGCCGTAGTCGCCTTGAATAGCGGCGAAGCGCACGAGGTTCTCGCCCGCGGGCCCGATGGAATAGACCGACAGCTGGTGACCGGAGGTGCCAAGCTTCCGGTTCAGCGCGTCCTGCGTCTCCCACGTGTCGAGGCCCATCAGCTCCTTGGCGTCGCGCAGCTCGACCGTGTCGTCGTCGATGTGCAGGTAGACCCAGTCCTTCGACTGGCCCTGGATGATGATGGCGTCGTAGCCGCAATATTTCAGATTGGTGCCGAAGAAGCCGTTAGCCTGCGTGGAGGTGGGCCCGTTCGTCCCCGCCCCGATCGTTACCACCGTGAGCCCGCCCGTGCCCCACACCGGCAGCCCCGCGAGAGGCCCGGTGGCGAGCACGAGCCGGTTGTCGGGGTGATCCCAGCTCACGTTGCCTTTGCCCTTGGCCGTCTCACGGTAGAGGATCATGGCGCCGAGACCGATGCCGCCCAGCATGGCGCGCATGTCGTCGGGGCCCCACGCCTCCGCCCACGTCTTGCGCTTCGTCAGATCGACGCGCAGCAGCTTGCCGGCGAATCCGCCGGGCTGGGTATTTTGCAGCGTGGTCAACTTCTTGGGCGCGGTTGTGCTGACTGGAGTCATACGGCCACCGGGGTGTCACCGGGCGCCTTCGACGGGCGTCCGAGAACGGTTTCGGGGAGAAGCGTCGCAGTCGTTTTCGTCGCGATGAACGCCGGCTTGATGTCGAAGGGATACCGCCGCAGATGGTCCTTGAAGCGTGCCAGCGACACGCCCGTCTGCACGAGGCCCTTGAGCATGCCGACGTCGTTGCTGCTCCAGATGTCTTTGGAGGGCCCGATGATGATCGCGCCCGTGAGACGGTCGCCCGTGAAGAGCAGCTTGCGATACGCGGAGCGCTCCTTCTTCAGCGACGAGACCGCTTCCGCCTTGGCGTCGTCCCACGCGCCGAACGACGCCGCGTCCATGTGGCAGACCTCCACGATGTTGATGATGAGGCTGCCCCGGTAGGCGACGTCCTTGCCCGCCATGTTGGCGCCGATCACGCGCCCGTGCTCCTGCGCGGTGGGCTCGATGGCGTGCACGGCAGGCTGGCCCGAGATGAGATCCCGGCC
>JBKKCN010000539.1:0-18285 GCA_046712525.1 Candidatus Rokuibacteriota bacterium | reverse complement strand
CAACCCGATGCTGGACGCCGAGGCGAACCGCGAGCTCTTCGAGGAGCAGGTCGAGATCATCATGCAGGCGTTCCGCGAGGAATCGTTCTCGCATCAGGGCAAGCACTACACGATTCCACCCGAGGTCCCGTATCGCGGCTATCGCCTGAAGGAGATCACGCTGGTGCCGCGCCCCCTGCGTCAGCCCGTCGAGATCTGGCAGCCGATCGTCAGTGGAAGCGCGCGGGGCCTGGATTTCATGGCCCGCCACGGCATCAAGGGTGTCATCTCCGCCACCGCCGAGGAGCTCGTCCAGCGCTGGGTCCGCGACTATCAGGAGGCGGCACGCCGGCACGGGCGAACGCGTGAGCTCGGCGAGGACCTGATCCTCGGCTTCCGGATGCACATCGACGAGACGGTGGAGGGCGCCATCCGGAAGGCGCGCCCCTATTTCGAGGAGCACGCCAAGGTCATGGCGCCTCTCGGCATGCTGCGCTACGGCGAGGAGCACGCGAAGGCGGTGGCGGCCCGCCAGGCTCAGTCGCCGACGGCGGCCACGCTGGAAAACGGCGTGCGCAACCGCGCCTGGCTCTGCGGACCGCCGGGCGACATCGTCGCCTACCTGAAGGAGGTGGAGGCGCGCTACCCCGGACTCGACCACGTCATGATCGCGTGGGCGCTGGGGACGCCGCGCGCGCTCATGATCGAGCAGCTCACCCGCTTCGCCCAGGAGGTGATGCCGGCCTTTCGCCGGTAATCCCCGGGGTCAGGCGGTGACGAAGGCGGCGTAGTGGTCGCCCTTGGAGATGGGCGCGAGGCCGCGCACCACTTCATCCCAGTGCTCCCCGCCGTCGTCGCTGCACCAGACTTCACCAGTGGCCGTGGCCGCGAAGAGAGAAAAGGATTCGCCCCAGTCCTCCAGGCACATCGCCTCGAACGCGGGCCGGAGGCGATCGGGGATCCCGTGACTGCGCAGCACCTCCCAGGTCTTTCCCCCGTCGACACTTCTGGAGATGCGCGCGGCGGCGAAATGCTCGCGACGCCAGGCGCCGGGACGTTTTTCCGCCGCCGCCACGAACATGAGGTCGGGTTGCCTCGGATGGAGAACCAGGAAATCGGGATAGCCGCCGATCTCGTGGTGCGGATCGGTCCGGTGCTCCCACGTCGTGCCGCCATCGCTGCTCACGTACATCCCGATACCGGTGGTGATGTAGATCCGGTCGGGATTGAGCGGATTGATCAGCGTGCGGTGCACGTCCTCGTCCATGCCCGGAACCACCTCGAAGCTCTTTCCGGCGTCGGTGCTCTTCAGGAGGCCGCCCTGCTCGATACCGATGAACACCGTGTTCGGATCGTTGGGGTGGAAGTTGATGTGCTTGGTGTGGGCGATGTTCGGCGGGGCGGGGAAGCTCCACTTGGACGTATCCCCGGACCGCAGGGCCGGAAGCTCGGTCCAACTGTGTCCGAGATCCTCGCTTGAGAACAGATGCGCGGGCTCCGTCCCTGCGAAGAGGCGGACGCCCTCGTCGAGCCGGACGCAGGCAAGGCTGTAGATGTTGTGCTCGGTGAGCCCCTTGTCGCGCCGCTCCCAGGTCTGGCCCCCATCGGCGCTGGCGAAGATGGAGCCGTGATTCACGCCGGCGAAGAGCGTGCCGCTCTCCGGCTCGAGCAGGAGGGCGTGAATGTGCTTGCCGGTCAAAGTCCGGCGCGCCACGCGCCACGTGGGGCCGCCGGCCTCACGCTCGATGCACACCACACCGTCGATGGTGCCCACCAGGACCTGCTGGGAGGGTGCGGGGGAACGATAGATCGTGGGCCCACCATGCGAGAGCGTGATCGCCATGAGTGCCTCCTTCTCTCGGGTCCGGGCGCAGGCGACGCTGCCTGACGACGGAAGCATTGCGCCGCCACGCCCGACGTGTCAAGGTCTCGAGAAGAACTCCAGCATCAGGCGATTGACCTCGGCCGCGTTCTCGTACGCGGACCAGTGGCCGGCCCGGGGAATCCGCTGCACGTCGAGCGTGGCGACGGCCTCGCGGATCTCGCCGATCAGGAGATCGGCGGGCCGGAACGGGGAATCGTCGCGCTCACCCCAGAGCAGCCGGATCCGGCAGGTGAGCTGAGCGAGATCGCCCAGGAGCGTCCCGCCGCCGCTCACCTTGCGGCTGTTGAAGCGGGTTCGACGGACACAGTCGGCCTGAATGTCAACCGTCTCCTCGGTGATGCTGGCCGCATCGCTGAGCATGCTGACGAGCAGGTTGTGGCGGCAGATCTCGCGGAAGAGGCTCTCGTCGTCGCCGGCTTCCCGATAGCTCCGGCTCGGCCGGTCGCCAAAGCGGCGCGGCGGGAAGCCGGCGGGCGAGACCAGGCACAGGTGCGTCACGCGCGGGGCGAGCCGCCGGGCGAGGCTCGCGGCGATGGCGCCGCCGAACGAGAAGCCGGCAAATCGCAGCGGGCCATCGCCCGGGAACATCTCGAGGAACAGTCCGTGCACGAGGTCGAGGTAGGCGGCGCCGGTGGTCTCGCGCGCGACGGATGCGGAGGCGCCGTACGACGGGTGATCGAGCGCGTGGACGGTGAAGCGCGTCGCGAGCGGCTCGACGTTGCGGACCCAATGCTTCCACGATCCCATCCCCCCGTGAAAGAGGACGACGTCGGGTCCGCTGCCGCGCCGGTGGACCGCCATCCGGGGGGTATGGTCGGTGTACAGGGTCTGGTTCTCCTTGATCAGGCGAGCCGGCGAGCACGCGCCTCGGGATGCCGCCCAACGGATACAGGCCCGTGCCACGTTCGTCAAGAGTGAGCAGAGGGGTCTGGGTATGACGAATCTGGCATAATGGGATGACAAGGAGATCTCGCATGAAGACACTTTCGGTCAAGCTCCCAGACGGGCTCGACGCCAGGCTGACGGCAGCGGCGCGGCGCCGAAAGACGACCAAGTCCAGCCTGGTGCGGAAAACGCTTCAGGAGGTGCTCCGCGAACAGGGTCAGCCGAAGCGCGGCTCGGCGCTCGACCTCGTCCGCGACCTCATCGGATGCGTCGCCGGCCCCGCGGATTTGTCCGTGAACAAGGCTCACCTGAAGACCTTCGGCCGTTGACCCGAACCGTCGTGCTCGATACCGGACCGCTTGTGGCGCTCCTCAATCGTCGTGATCGCTACCACAGGTGGACCACCGAGCAGTGGGCCGATGTCGAGCCACCCGTCCTGACGTGCGAAGCCGTCCTGACAGAAGCCTGTTTCCTGCTCCGGAAGTCGCCCGGAGGTCCGGCGGCGGTCCTCGAGTTGGTCGGTCGAGCCGTGGTCAAGGTCGCCTACGACGTCGAAGCTGACGTTGAAGCGCTCGGCAAGCTGATGACCCGCTATGCCGACGTACCGATGTCGCTCGCCGATGCCTGCCTGGTCCGCATGATCGAACGGCAGCCCGGCGCCACGGTACTCACTCTCGACCGCGACTTCCGCGTCTACCGTTCGCATGGACGCCGGGTTATCCCCGCCCTCATGCCGTCGGATATCTGAGCGCCCTCGAGATCGCGATGAACCGGACGTAGCCTCGATCATGGTCAGGTGCGCTGGATCCGTACACGTGGACCGTGTTGTCATCGCAGTTGGCTAACGCGCACGCTCAGCGGCGGGCGCTTGTCGCCCGTCCGCTGGAGCGTGAAGTCAGACGCCGGGTTGCCTCGGACACCCTGAGCAGTGACCGAAGCGCCTCGTTCACAGCGGCCGAACTGCGGAACGCCTTCGCCACGTCCGGTTCGAGAACGACGACGTTTGCGCCTTCCTTCAGGAGACGACGGTAGTACTTGCCGCGCACAGCCTTCGAGTAGTCGAAGTCGTACTCGGCGCGCATATCATCGGACGGCGTTGTGCTCTTAGCCTTCATGACGTTTCCTCTCGCGAGCCGTTGCGCGGCGCGCGCTGATCAGCCTGGTCGCTGCGCCTCGCTCAACATGGCAGACGACCAGGAGTCGGCACCGGGTTGAGTAGCCGACCGTGACAAGCCGACTCTCGTCGTCCGAATGATCAGGATCTCCAAAGGTCGCGGCCCTCCGCGGCCAGCCCGATCTCGCAGCCTCTGTCATGACAGGAATATGCTGTCGGCCGGTGTCCGGACCGCGGCCAGGTTGAAATACGGTGGCTAATAGAGGTGACACGCCACCACATGATCGGTGGCGATCTCCCGCTCCTCCGGCTCGATCTCCGCGCACACGGGCATGGCGGACGGACAGCGGGGATGGAAGCGGCACCCCGACGGCGGGTTGATGGGCGAGGGAACCTCGCCGGGCAGAATGATCTCCTCTCGCGTGATGTCCGGGTGCGCCGGCAGGGCCGCCGAGAAGAGCGCCTTCGTGTAGGGGTGCAGCGGATTCTTGAACAGATCCTTCGTCTTCGCCTTCTCGACGATCTTGCCCAGGTACATGACCGCCACCTCCTGGGCCATGTAGCGCGTCGTCGCGAGGTGGTGCGCGATGAGCAGATAGCTCACGCCGTACTGTTTCTGGAGATCCACCAGCAGGTTCATGATCTGCGCCCGGATGGAAACGTCCAGGGCGGAGACCGGCTCGTCGAGGACGATGAGCTTGGGGTTCGACACGAGCGCGCTGGCCACGGCGATGCGCTGGCGCTGCCCGCCGCTGAACTCGTGGGGATAGAGGTTGGCCTGCTGAGGCCGCAGGCCGACGCGCTCCAGCGTCTGCGCGACCCGCTCCTTCACCTCCTCGGAGTCCGCCTGTCCGTTGATCACGAGCGGCTCCGCCACGATCTGCCGCACCCGCATGCGCGGGCTGAGGGAGGACCACGGATCCTGGAAGACCGCCTGCACCGTCGTGCGGTACTCCTTCAGCGCGTCGCCGTTCAGCGTGTGGACGTCCTTTCCGTCGACGAACACCTGGCCGGCGGTGGGCGCTTCCAGACGCAGGATGAGCTTGGCGGTCGTCGTCTTGCCACACCCCGACTCGCCCACGATGGCGAGCGTCTCGCCCTGCCGCACCGAGAAGCTGATGCCGTCCACGGCCTTGACCCAGCCGATGACTTTCGTCCACAGCAAGCCCTGAGTCACCGCGAAATATTTTTTCAGCGCCTCGGCCCGGAGGATCGGCGTGCCGTTGTTCATGCGCTTTGCATTTTCCAGCAGGCAGCCGTGTGGCCGTCCGCGACCGTGAAGGCCGGAGGATAGTCCCGCCGGCAACGGTCCTCGGCGTACGGGCAGCGCGCGGCGAACCGGCACCCCTCGGGGAGGTCCCAGAGCGCGGGGGGCTGGCCGGCGATCGAATCGAGCCGCTCGACGTCCTCGTCCATGCTGGGCACGGAGTGCAACAGGGCCTGCGTGTACGGATGGGAGGGATGATTGAAGATGGCGCGCACGGGGCCGCTCTCCACGACACGCCCCGCGTACATCACCATGACGCGGTCGCACATCTTCGCCACGATGCCGAAGTCGTGCGTGATGAAGATGAGCGCGAGGTTGGTGGCCTCCTGGATCTCACGGAGCAGGCGCAGGTATTGCGCCTGGATCGTCACGTCCAGCGAGGTGGTGGGCTCGTCCGCGATGATGACTCTCGGCTCGCAGGAGATGGCGATGGCGCCCACAACGCGCTGCTTCATGCCGCCGCTCATCTGGTGCGGGAAATCCTGCACGCGCCGCTCGGGGGCCGCCACCCGCACCTGCTTGAGGCCGTCGATGGCGCGCCGCACCAGGCTTCGACGACCATCGCCGTGGTGGATCTTGATCGCTTCGATGAGCTGGTTGCCGATGGTGAACACGGGATTCAGGGACGTCTGGGGGTCCTGGAGGATCATGGAGATGCGTCGGCCCCGGATGCGCCGCATCTCGCGCTCGCTCTTCTCGAGGAGATTGTCGCCTTCGAGCCGGATGCTTCCCTTGACGATGCGGGCGACGGGCCGGGGCAGCAGTCTCAGCAGGGAGAGGGCGGTCATCGTCTTGCCGCATCCGGACTCGCCCACGATGCCCAGCGCCTCTCCCTGTCGCAGGACAAAGCTCACCCCGTCCACGGCCTTCACCACCCCCCAGCGGGTGAAGCAGTAGGTGTGGAGGTCCTCGACTTCCAGGATGACGTCGCCGATGCGTCTCGGCACCTACTTCGCGGGCTTCACGAGATGGAAGTGCGTCGACCTCCCGGCCCCGAGACCGGGGTAGACCCACTCGCCCACCACCTTGGGATTGGCGACGACCTCGTTGGCGAACCAGAAGAGCGGGATGTCGGCGAATTCCTCGAAGAGGTGGTCGCCGATCGTCCGCGCGATGCGCTGCCGCTCCTGGGGATTCACGGACTTGGTCAGAGAGTCGTACTGCTTGTCGATGAACTCGTTCTCGTAGTGATGATTCGGGCTCTTGCTCCAGTAGCTCGTCCGGATCCACTCCTCGGACGGCCTCCAGGAGATGATGTTGGGCCAGATGCAGCACTGGATCGTCTTCTTGCGGAACATCTCCCGCACCCTGGACCAGTCGAGCACCTCGATCTCCGTGTCGACACCGATATCCTTATAGTAGATGCCCAGCGCCTCCGCCACTTGAGGTCCTTCCGACTCGCCGGGCTCGGTGAACGCCAGGATCTTGAACTTGAGCTGTCCGGGACCGTAGCCGGCTTCCTTCAGCAGCGCCTTCGCCTTGGCGGGGTCGTAGCCGTACATCTTGTCGAAGCGGCTCTTCCACTCGGGGTTGTAGCCCTCCGACTGCTCGGACCATCCGGTCACGTACGTCATGGTGCCCTTGCCGGCGAACACCGTGCTCAGCAGCTCTTTGCGGTTGATGGCCATGTTCAGCGCCTGCCGGACCGGCTTCTTCGTCCACGACACGTCGGCCTTGAACGCCGGATCACCGGGCAGGTAGTACTGGCCGCCCAGGTACACCGTCATCCAGTCCACCGGGAACGACGACGTGTAGATCTTCATGCCCCTCTTCAGGGCGTCCTTCTGCAGCTCGCGCGGCAGGTCGGCGATGTGCGCCTCGCCGGACAGCAGTAACGCCAGCCGCGTGGACTCCTCGCGGGCCACGCGGAACACCAGCTCCTTGAACGCCGGCTTTTCACCCTTCCAGTGGTTGTCTGCTCGCTCGAAGCTGACGGACTGGCCAGCTTGCCGTCCGACGTACCGGTAGGAGCCGGTTCCCGCCGGCCGTTTATCGAACCCCTCCAGCCCTTCCTTGTCCCACTGGGCCTTGCTGACCATCCGAAGATCGCCGGCGCGAGACGCTGCATACGGCATGACGGTGGTCGGGCGCTTGAAGCGGAACACGACCTGGTGGTCGTTGATGGCCTTGACCTCTTCGACCTGGCGCCAGAACCCGGCCAGCGTCGCCGTCGCTTCAGGCCGCATCATCATGGAGTGGGAATGGACGACGTCCTTCGCCGTGAAGGGGCCATGGCCGAAGTGGAAGTTGACTCCCTTGCGCAGATGGAACGTCCACTCCTTGAAGTCGGGACTGACCGACCACTTCTCGGCGAGGCGCGGCGTGTAGTCGCCGGTCTTCGGGTCGACCTCGAGCAGCGTCTCCAGGAATGGGTCGTACTGGAGATGATCGGGGCGGGACACCACCCAGAAGCGGTTGCTCTCATCGAACCCGGCGGAGGCGAACACCAGTCGCTGCGTCTTCGCGTCCTGCGCGGATCCCGGCGTCGGCGCGGGCTCCAGGGTGAATGCCAGCGCCACCAGCAGTGTGGCCACGAGGACAACGAGGGTGCGTCTCATGTGGGACCTCCTTTAGACGTTCCGGAGCTTGGGATCCAGGTGATCTCGGAGCCAATCACCCAAGAGATTCAGCGAGAGCACGGTCAACATGATGGCCAGTCCGGGGAACATCGACACCCACCACGCGGTGACGATCAGCTCTCGCCCGTCCGCGATCATCAGACCCCACGCCGGGGTGGGGCGCGGAAGACCGGCGCCGAGAAAGCTGAGGGCCGACTCGAGGAGAATGACGTAGCCCACCTGGAGCGTGGCGAGGACGACGAGGGAGTTGACGACGTTGGGGAAGATGTACCGGGTCATGATCCGGGTGTGCGAGGCGCCGGCCACCCGCGCTCGGGCAATGAAGTCCCGCTCCTTGATGCTGAGGGTTTCCCCGCGGACCAGCCGGGCATAGCGCGCCCAGAGGAGAATCACCAGGACGATGATCACCGTCCCGAAGCTCGGGCCCACCGCAGCGACGAGCACGAGCGCGAGCAGGATCGTCGGCAACGACAGCGAGATGTCCACGAGGCGCATGAGGACGGCGTCCACCCAGCCGCCGAAGTACCCCGAGATCAGCCCGAGGCCGGTCCCGAGCGCGCCCCCCACGAAGATCGCCACCAGCGACACAATGAGGGAGACGCGGGCGCCGTGGATGATCCGGCTCAGGATGTCACGGCCGACCTTGTCGGTTCCCAGTGGGTGCTCGATGGTGCCGCCCTGCTGCCAGACCGGCGGCGTCAACCGTTTGGCCAGCGACCCCTTCAGCGGATCGTAGGGCGAGACCTGATGGGCGAAAAGCGCGGGGATCACCAGGAAGAACATGAGGATCGCGAACGGCACCAGCGGATACCGTCTGGCCTCGCGCATCGCCTGCGCCAGCCTGGGCGCTGCGTACCAGGGAAGTGTCCTCGCGGTCACGATCGCCATGCGTCGGCCTCCTTACTGATACCGGATGCGAGGGTCGAGGAGAGCATAGAGGACGTCGACCACGAGGTTGGTCAGGATGAAGATCCCGGCGAACACGATCACGACCGCCTGCACCACCTGGAAGTCCCTGGCCCTCACTGCGTCCACGACGAGCAGCCCGGTGCCCGGCCACGAAAAGACGCTCTCGGTCACCACGGCACCCGTCATCAAGACGCCGGCGATGATCGCGAAGAACGTCAGGGGGGCAATGGCCGCGTTCCGCAGACAGTGCTTCCAGACCACCTTCCACTCCGCGAGCCCCTTGATCCGCGTCAGCTTCACGAACTCGCTGTCGAGCACGTCCAGCATCGAGGAGCGCACCAGCCGCATGATGGCGGCCACCTGGAACCAGCCGAGCGTGATGGCGGGCAGGACCATGTACTGCAGCCCGCCGCGGCCCGACGTCGGAAACCACCCTAAGGTGACCGCGAAGATCCACATCAGCACGATCCCCAGCCAGAAAGCCGGCAAGGACTGGCCGAGGAGGGCGATGATCTTCGCCGCGGTGTCCCAGCCGGTGCCCTTCTTGACCGCGGACAGGACCCCGATGGGGAGCGCGATCAGGATGCTGATGAGCAGCGCGAAGCCGGCGAGCTGCAGGGTCGCGGGCAGGCGTTGCGCCACCAGGCCCATGGCCGAATGGCCGGGCCATTTCCAGGAGTACCCGAAGTCGCCCTGGACGGCCTTGCTCAGGAAGATGACGTACTGGGTGGTGAGCGGTTGGTCCAGTCCCCAGTGCTTGGACACCCGTGCGTAGTCTTCGGGCGTCGCCTCCAGCGGCAACATCGTGTCCAGCGGGTTGCCGCTGACCCGCGCCAGACTGAACACAATCAGGCTCATGACCCAGATGGCCAGGAGGCTCTGCAGCGCTCGTCTCGCGATATACCGTTGCATTGTCGCCTCTACACGGAGGGACCTCTGACGGTGGCGTGACGGTACTCCAGAGCGACATCGGGAGCAAGACGGGTCTCCGCTAGCCTCCGGCCTGGCTCCGCGGCCCGAGGCCCTCGAGATCCAGCTCCGGCCGCCGGCCCGACAGGAGATCGGCGACGATACGCCCGGTGCCACAGGCCATGGTCCAGCCCATGTGACCGTGGCCGGCGTTGAACAGAAGATTGCGGTGGCGGCCGTAGCCGAGGATCGGGGGGCCGTCGGGCGTCAGGGGTCGCAGGCAGGCCCGGTACTCGCCGCGATCCCAGTCGGCCGCGTCGGGAAAGATGTCGCGCGCAAAGCGCAGGATGTTGTTGAAGTCGCGCGGCGTCCACCTGCGATCGTAGCCGGCGAATTCCGCGGTCGAGGTGAGACGCAGGCGATCGCCGAGCCGCGACCAGCCCACCAGCCACTGCTCGTCCACGCCCGGGACCGCCGGCGCCAGGCCGTTCTTCTTGAGAGGAAACGTCGAGGAGTAACCTTTCGCCGGGTAGACGTGGAGCCTGACGCCGATGGTCCGCGCCACCAGCGGCGCGGCGACGCCGAGTGAGAGCACGTAGACGTCGGCGGTGAGAGGACCGCGATTGGTGAGGACCGCGCGCACCCGGTCGCGGTCGGCGTCGAGCGCCGTCACCGCGGTGCCGAGCTGGACGGTCAGGCCATACTTCTCGCGGCCCACACGGGCGAGCTCGTCGGTGAAGATCCTGGAATCGCCGCTGGAGTCGCCGAGATCGCGCACGGCGCCGGCGATCTTGTGCTGCACGGGCGCGAACGCCGGCTCCAGGCGCGCGACAGCCGCCGCGTCGAGCACTTCCTGCTTCTGGCCGTGCTCGGCGAGCAGCGCCATCTTCCTGACGCCCGCCTCCAGCTCCGCCTGATCACGGTAGAGATAGAGCGCGCCGCGCGTGATCGCCTGGTAAGCGATGCCCTCCGTGCGCACCACCGCATTGGTGACCGCCTGACTGTATTGGCACAGGCGAAGCTTGATGAGCGTGTTGCGCCGGGCCCGCTCGGTCGTGCACTCGCGCAGGAAGCGGAGGCCCCACGCGTACAGTCGCGGGTCGGGCGTCAGGCGCATCCGGATGGCGGTCTCCCCTCCGAGGAGTGAGCGCCACAGCATGCGGGGCGCGCGCGGCGAGGCCCACGCAAACGAGTGCCCGGGCGCGATGATGCCGGCGTTGCCCGCGGTGGCGTCCAGGCCGAGGGCCTCCTGGGCTTCCACCACCGTGACCTCGTGGCCGTCGCGGGCCATGAAGTACGCGGCGGTGACGCCGGCGATGCCGCCGCCGAGAACGAGGACTCTCATGTTCAGCCCACGCCGAGGCGCTTGCGCGCCAGGCGCGTGCCCGCCACCAGCCGCTTCAGCTTCTCGAACGCGAGCCAGCGGGGCACCGGGAAGAAGCCGCAGTCGGGCACCGCGGAGAGCCGCTCGAGCGGAATGACGCGGGCGCACTGCTCCAGCCGCTCGGCCACCTCCTCGGGGCTCTCGAGATAGAAGGACTTGACGTCGACCACGCCGCACGCCACGTCGCGATCGACGCCGAGCTCCTTCCAGTCCTCGATCTCCGCCATCTCACGGTTGGCGTACTCGAAGACGAACTGCTGGCACCGGGCTTCTCGCAGCGCCGGGAACATCCACCGGTACGAGCGCTTGCCGCGCGGGCGGGAGAGGAGATTGCCGAAGCACACGTGGTAGGCGATCTTCGCCTGCACGCCGGCCACGCACGCGTTGAACATCTTCACGTACTCGTCAATCTGACCGGGCACGATGGCCGCCGACGGCTCGTCCACCTGGATGTAGTCGGCGCCGGCGGCCACCAGCGCTTTCAGCTCCGCGTTGACGGCGGGGACGAGGTCCCAGCAGAGCGCCAGGCGATCGTTGTCGTACGCGTCGCCCGACCGTGTCTGCACGTGGATGGACAGCGTCACGGGGCCGGGGCACGTGGCCTTCACCGGACGCTCGGTCTGGGTCCTGAGGTACCTGAAGTCGTCGACGAGACCGAGGCCCGCGTCGATCCGGATCTTCGACGTGGCCCGGTAGCGGGGCACGCTGTCGTAGGCGTAGAGACCGGTCTTGCGCAGGGGCTCGAGAGGCTCGAGGCCCTGCATCCGCTCGTAGAACGTCTGCACGAAGAAGAAGCGGCGCATCTCGCCGTCGCACAGGATGTCGACGCCGGCCCGCTCCTGATCGCGGATGGCGAGCTGCGTGGCGTCGTCGAACGTCTCCTTGACGTCCGTCTGGCCGTAATCGCCGGCCTTGATGCGGTCCAGCGCCGTCCAGAACCAGCCCGGGAAGCCGTGACTTCCGATCACGTGGGTGGGCAGCATGGGTGGCGTCATCGGCATCCTCACTCTCGCGGGCAGGCTCGCGCGCTCACGCGGGCGCACAGCCGATTGCGGACGTAGCACGAGCGGGGTAGGTTCGATGCCGATCCATCCTGGGAGCGTCGGAGGTGTCGATGTCTCGACGGACCCTCACCATTGCGGCCGTCACAGACGTCATCTTGGTAGCGGTGTTGTGGTGGGGACGTGGACCCAATACCGCAACGACCCTGGCCCTCACGGCAATCGTTGTCATCGCGACAGTCGTCATACTGTTCGTAGTGTTTAGAAGCGCGCGACTGATCCCCCACGACGAGCGCAGCTCGCCGCATCCGTCGCACCGCCCTGACGTGGAGTTTCGGGATCGAGGGGATCGATTCGGCCCTCCGTAACACGGAGCAGGAACGATCGCTGTTTGGGCATGCGCCTCTCACAGCGGCAGGCGCTTGGCGATGATCTCGCGCATGACCTCCGACGAGCCGGAGGCGATGGGGTAGAGCCGCACGTCGCGAAAGAAGCCCTCGACCGGAAACTCCCGCATGTAGCCGTAGCCGCCGTGCAGCTGCACGGCGTGATACGCGACACGGTTGGCCACCTCCGTGGCGAAGAGCTTGGCCATCGAGACCTCGCTCACGCACTCCTCGCCGGCCGCGTACAGCTCTGCTCCGTGATAGAGCAGGCAGCGTGCCGCCTCCATCTCCGTGGCGAGATCGGCGAGGCGGTGGCGCAGCGCCTGACGCTGGCTGAGCGGCTCGCCGAAGGCGGTGCGCTCGCGCAGATAGGCCATGGTGTCCTCGAGTGCCTGCGCGGCCCCGGACAGCGCGAGCACGCCGGCCATCAATCGCTCTCGCTGGAGCCCGGCGGCGAGCTGCTGAAAGCCGCGGCCTTCCTCGCCCAGCAAGTTGTCGGCCGGCACCGCGCACTCCGAAAAGACCAGCTCGGCGGTGTCCGAGGCGCGCATGCCGAGCTTGTCGAGCTTGCGGCTCACCTCGAAGCCGGGCGCGCCGCCCTCGACGAGGAACATCGAGATCCCTGCGTGACGCCGCTCGGCCGTCGCGGGCCGGGTGCGCGCGGCGACGAAGTAGAGGTCGCCGTACACGCCGTTCGTGATGAAGATCTTGGTGCCGGTCAGGAAATAGTGGTCCCCGCGACGCACGGCCCGTGTGGCCAGCGAGGCCATGTCCGAGCCGGCCCCGGGCTCGGTGATGCCGAGGGCGCACACGGTGTCGCCGCGGACGATGCCGGGCAGGTACTTGCGTTTCTGGGCTTCGGTGCCGAAGCGCACGAGCCAGGGAGACGACATGTCGGTGTGCACGAGCACGCTGAAGGCGACGCCGCCCGAGCGGCAGCGCGCCAGCTCCTCGCCGAGCACGACACTCGAAAAGAAGTCGCCGCCGGCGCCGCCGTGCTCGGCCGGGAAGTCGAGGCCGAGGAAGCCCAGCTCGCCGAGCCGCCGCCAGAACGATTTCGGGATCTGGCCGGCGTCCTCCCAGGCCGCGACTTGTGAGATCACTTCGCGCTCCACGAAGCTGCGGATGCTCTTGCGGAGCATCTCGTGCTCCGGGGTGAACGGCCGGCGGGTCACGGCTCGTGCCCGGCGCGGGCCCGGTCGCGCTCGCGCTGCCGGAGCTCGGTGCGACGGATCTTTCCCGAGATGGTCTTGGGCAGGTCGGCGACGAACTCGACCTCGCGCGGATACTTGTAGGGCGCCGTCACCTGCTTGACGTGCTCTTGCAGCTCGGCGGCGAGCGCCGCCGAGGGCGCGTGGCCGGCCGTCAGCACGACGAATGCCTTCACGATCTCGCCGCGCAGCGCGTCGGGCTTGCCGACGACCGCAGCCTCGGCGACGGCCGGGTGCTCCACGAGCGCGGACTCCACCTCGAAGGGACCGATGCGATACGAGGCGCTGTTGATCACGTCATCGGCGCGTCCCACGAACCAGAGGTAGCCGTCGTCGTCCATCGACGCACGGTCACCCGTCACGTACCAGTCGCCCCGGTGGCACCGGCTCGTCGCCTCCTCGTTGCGCCAGTAGCCGGCGAACATTCCCACCGGACGCTCCGGCGCCACACGGACGGCGAGGTCGCCTTCGATGCCGCGCGCAACCTCCTGCCCCTCGTCGTCGATGATCCCCAGCACGTGGCCGGGGGCGGTCGGCCCCATCGAGCCCGGCTTCCACGGCGTGGCCGGAAACGTTGCGGCCAACAGCACGGTCTCGGTCTGGCCGTAGCCCTCGTAAATGTGGTGGCCGGTGCCCTCGCGCCAGGCCTCGATCAACTCGGGATTGACGGCCTCGCCCGCGCCCATGCAGTGGCGCAGGGTGGGGAAGCGATGCGCCCGGAGCGGCTCCTGCACGAGCATCCGGTAGGCCGTAGGCGGCGCGAAGAACGTGGTGATCGGAAAGCGCTCGAACATGGCCAGCGTCTGCTGGGCGTCGAACTTCTTGCCCCGACCGTCCCAGACGAAGATGGCGGCGCCCATGTTCCACGGCGCGAAGAAGCAGGTCCACGCGGCCTGCGCCCAGCCGGTGTCCGAGATCGTCCAGTGCAGGTCGTCGGGTCCGTTGTCGAGCCAGAACTTGCCGGTGATGACGTGGCCGATGGGGTACGAGGCATGCGTGTGCAGCACCATCTTGGGATGACCGGTGGTGCCCGACGTGAAGTAGATCATCATGGGATCGCGGCTGGCGTTGCCGGGGTGGGCGTAGTCGGCTCGGGCGCGGCCCAGCAACGTCTCGTAGCTCTCCCAGCCGCCGCCGGCCCGCCCCACCACGATCCGGTGCTTCACGCCCGGACACTCGTCGAGCACCTGGTCGATTTTCGCCGCGTTCTCCTCGTCGGTGATCACCACCGAGGCGTCGCAGACGCCGAGCCGGTACCGGATGTCTTTCGTCGTGAGCAGCGTCGTCCCCGGCACCGACACGGCACGGGCCCGCAGGCAGCCGAGCACGATCTCCCACCACTGGGCGACGCGCGGGAGCATGACGAACACGCGCTCGCCGGGAGCCACGCCGAGACCGCCGAGCACGTTGGCGAAGCGACGCGAGCGTTCTCCGAGCTCGCCGAAGGTGATGCGGCGGGGCTGACCGTCAGGCGACACCCACAGCATGGCCAGCTTCTGCGGATCGCGGGCCCAGCGGTCGAACACGTCGAACGCCCAGTTGAAGGACGCGGGGACGTCGAGACGGAAATGCCTGAAGGCGTCGGCGTAGTCGGTCATGTTCTGAGCCATCCGGCCCCTCCTGCTGCCAGCGGGGCCCGATCATAGCCGCCGAGAGACGGCGTTGACAACGGCCGTTCTCGATAATTCTCCCAACGACCCTTCACAAGTGACAAGTTTGCTGACAGGGCCAAGCCGCGATGGCGCTTCGGCCGATTTCGTCGTTGACTTCCTCGATGGAAAGAGTGACGGTAGCGCCTCTACACAACGCTGCATCAGCATCACAGGATCGGTTCCCTTAGGAGGAACGCATTATGACGCTGGTGAAGGCTTCCCGAATGGCGCAGCTCACGATCGTGTGTGTGCTCGCAGCGTTTGTCTTTTTCCTCGCGCACCCGTGGGTTGCCGCCGTGCGCGGCGCAGACCACCGGGAGGCGCCACTCATCAACCAGGATCCGGCGGCCGACCTCAACGACGTGTTCGCGTTCCTGAATCCCAGCGACCCCACGAAGATCCTCGTCGCATTGACCGTCAACCCCTTCGCGGTCCCCGGTGTCCGCGCCTCGTATTCCTTCGACCCGGACGTGCTGTATCAGTTCAAGATCGACAACACGGGCGACGGTCAGGAGGACGTGGTCATCCAGGCACGGTTCGAAGGGTTCGAGTCGGCCCGGGACCCGCGGTGCCCCGCGCCGGGCGGCGGACAGTTCGTCACGGTGGTAGGTCCGGCCCGGCCGAAGCGAACGGGCACGGTCAACAGCGAGCTCAGAAAGGCGCCCGAAGTCACAGGGTGCACCAATCAAGTGATAACGGGCCCCGGCGTCCGCGTCTTCGCCGGGCTCCGGGACGATCCGTTCGTCACGGACCCCGCGCAGTTGAACAGGATCCTGGGCGGCGCCGAGCAAGTGTTCAGGCAGGTCACCTCAGGTCTCGGGGAACTCGATGGCCGCCCGGTTGTCGCCGGGCGGAGCGGGTTCGACACGTTTGGGGGGTTCAACACCTCGGCGCTCATCGTCGAGATCCCGGTGAGCGCGATCCAGGGGACTCGTGACCGAACGCGGACCTATCTGCGCACGAACACGACGATCGGGTTCTGGAGCACGACCAGCCGCAAGACGAACACGCACAGGTCCGGTAAGGACGACGACGACGACAAGGACCATGGTCCGTTCGTCCAGATCCAGCGGATGGGACAGACCCTCATCAAGACGGTGTTCATTCCCGCCACGCAACGGGACCGGTACAACCGGAGCGCCCCCGAAGATGACCTGGCCGACCTGGGGAACCTCTCCGTCGGCCCCGACGCGCGCGGCTTCAGCCGATTCATTCCCGACGCGTTGACGACCGCAGACAACGATGGGACGGGTAACACCATCGCCGCGCGAGCCAGCCTCCTGACCGCGCTCGGCCTCACCGCGCTCCCGAACGGCGCCCCGCTGTTGCCCGGTGTGGCCGCCCTGCCTAACATCGATCGGAACCTGATCCGACGCGTCATCTTCCCCGACGTGCTGCGGGTCGACCTGGCGATCCTGCCGCCCAACGACCTGGTCGTTGCGGCGAACGGCTTGCAGAATGGCCGCCGGCTGGACGATGACGTGACCGACATTCTCCTGAGGCTGGCCCGGCAGCTCGCCGACGTGAAGTTCCCCAACGGCAGTGGGGTACCCGGGAGCGGCCCGCTCGGGACGCGTCGGGCGCTGGACTGCTCGGCCTTGCCGAACTGTCCCGACCGGCGCGTTCTGGCGGTCCTGCAGGGGACCGATTTCATCGAGGTCGACGCCAACGTCCCGAATCTCGCCAACAGCGGACAGGACCGGCCGCTGCTCTCGGACTTCCCATTCTTCGCTGAGGCGCACCCGCTGCCCGGCAACCCGACGCCACCGCCTGGCACCGTGGGATACCCGCCGTCACCCGGAAACGACCCGACGTAAGGCGAGGGTCCGGCTGCACGCGCGCGAGCGGCGATGAGTAGACGGAAGGCGATGGCGACAGTGTGGATCCGTGCTGTCGCCATCGCCCTCGTCTTTCCGGTTCTCGGGCCGAGCAGCCTCTCCGCCCAGCCGCACGCGACCGATCACCTCATCCAGTTCTACCAGGCCCGGGCCGCGCGTGACCCCGACGACTTCCTCAACTACAACCGGCTCGGCGGGGCGTACATCCAGAAGGCGCGCGAGACGGGCGACGTCGTTTACCACGAGCTGGCCGAGCAGGCCTTGCGGAAGTCGCTCGCGCTCGTCGGCGAGGGGGCATCCGCCGCCGCGGCCACGACCTCGCTGGCCGCCGTCCAGATCGCTCGCCACCGGTTCTCGGACGCCGCCAGCCTCGCCGAACGCGCGCTCCGGCTCGCGCCGGACGATGTCGGGGCGCTCGCCCTCCTCGGCGACGCGCAGGTCGAGGTCGGCGAGTATGAGAAGGCGGCGGCGGTGTACGCCGGCCTCTCGACGCTCAGCGCGCCGGCTCTGACGCGTCCCCGGCTCGCATACCTGCAGTTCCTCCGGGGCGACATCGCGGGCGCGATCTCCCACATGCAGGCGGCGGTGGAGGCCGCGGCAAAGCGCGAGGGGCCGCGGGAAACTCTGGCGTGGAGCCAGGCTGAGCTCGGCGAGCTCTTCTTCCACGTCGGCGACCTCGCCGCCGCCGCGAGCCGTTTCACCGAGGCGCTCACCGCTTTTCCCGGTTACCATCGCGGTCGCGCGGGTCTCGCCAAGGTCCGCGCCGCGCAGAGACGATACACGGAGGCGGCCGAGCTCTATCAGAAGGCGCTCGCTGTGATCCCCCTGCCGGAGTACGCCGCCGCCCTCGGTGACGTCTACACGAGGCTCGGCCGCGCCGCCGACGCGCGACGCCAGTACGACCTCGCCGCGTACGCCGCCCGTCTCACCGCGCCGGGCGCGAGCCTGTACAGCCGGGAGCTGGCGCTCTTCTACGCCGACCACGACCTCAAGCTCGACGAGGCCCTCGCCCTCGCCCGGAAGGAACTCGACCTGCGACGCGACATCTACACCTGGGACGTGCTGGCGTGGGCGCTCGTGAAGAACGGCCGGCCGCGCGAGGCGCTGAACGCGATGAAGGAGGCGCTGCGGCTCGGCACCCGCGACGCGCGGCTCTTCTTCCACGCCGGCGTGATCCACCATCGGTTGGGCGACCGTGACGCGGCGCGCGAGTATCTGAGGAAGGCGCGCGCGCTCAACCCGCGCTTCCACGTCCTGCTCGCGGACGAGGCCGAGCGCCTCCTGCG
>JBKKCN010000538.1:0-7362 GCA_046712525.1 Candidatus Rokuibacteriota bacterium | reverse complement strand
CGTCGTCGTCAACAACGCCGGCGTGTTCCCCCGCGCCGCCTTCCTCGACATGCAGGAGAGCGAGTGGGACCACGTCCTCGACGTCAACCTCAAGGGCACCTTCCTCTGTGCCCAGGCGGGCGCGCGGGCGATGGTGGCCGCCGGACGTCGGGGCGCCATCGTGAACCTGTCGTCGTCCGCCATCCGCGGCGACGAGCGCGGCGTCCATTACTCGGCGAGCAAGGCGGGCGTGCTCGGGCTCACGCGCGCGATGGCGCTCGCCCTTGCGCCGCACGGGATCCGGGTGAACGCCATCGCCCCCGGACTCACGGACACTGCGCAGCCCCGCTACGGCCACACCGAGGAGCAGCTCGCCGCCCGCGCGCGCGACATTCCGCTCGGTGGCATGGCGGAGCCTGACGAGATCGCCCGGGTGGCCGTCTTCCTCGCCAGCGACGAGGCGTGCCGGATCACGGGGGAGCTGATCCACGTGAACGGTGGCGCCTACATGGCGTGACGCCTACTACCAGGGCAGGATCGCGGGCTCGTACTTCTCCATGCGTTCCTCGACCACCATCAGCGGTTCGATGCCGTAGAGCCGGCACGCGTTCTCACCCATCAGCTTCTGCTGCGCCTTGACCGGCACGTTGGTCTCGGCCATGTGGCGCAGGCCGTCCCACGCATCCTCGGCGTCGTGGTGCGGATAATCCGACGACCAGATCGCGATGTCCTGGAAGACGTCCCACAAACGGTAGACGAGCGTCTCGTCCGACTCGAAGCCGATGAAGCACCGCTCGCCGAAGGCCTCGACGGGATCGCGGATGAGCCGGTTGTCGCGCTGAAAGGCGAACAGGTTCGAGAAGTTCGAGCATCGCGCGAGGATGAGGGGCAGCCAGGAGGCGTTCGACTCCAGGACCGCCGCCTTCAGCCTGGGGAACTTCTCCAGCCAGCCGGTCTGCACCACCACCGTCACCCAGGTCATCGCCTCCATCAGAAAGCCCAGCGTCTCGGAGGCGTCGATGGTGGGGTCCATGGCCGCGGTGATGTTCGACACGAACTGGCCGGGTGAGTAGACGACGGCTTCGTCGGTAAAGAGCAGACCCTGCCCCGAATGGCCGCGCGCCTGGGACATGCGCTGGCCCCATTCGGGCGTCAGCGCCTCGCGCGACGGAAACGTGTGCATGGCAAGCACGAGGCCGGTGTTCTCGAACTCGCGCCACAGAGGGTCGAACTCCGGGAGGGTGGGATACCGGCCGTTCCAGAAGCACGGGCGCACGGCCGCCGCCTTGAAGCCCAGTTTCGCGACGCGCTGGAGTTCCGCGACCGCCGCCTCGACGCTCTGCAAAGGCAACACCGCGCACGGAAACAGCCGCCGTCTGTCGGCGGCGCAGTAGTCGAGCACCCAGTTGTTGTAGGCCTGGGCCAGCACGGTGGCTGCCTCGGCGCTGCGCACCAGCGCCAGGCGCACGAACCACGTGGGAAACAGCATCACCTGGTCGGTGCCCAGCGCGTCCATGTCGTGCAGGCGCGCATGCGGGTCGCGGCAGCCGAGCAGGCGCCCGAACTTCTCCTGCCATGCGGGGGTGCCGGGTGTGAGCTTGCCCACCTCTTTCTTGTCCCAGCGCGCCCAGCCCACCTCGGCGGCGTTCGAGCGCTCACGCGCGGCGGGGACCACTCGCCCGTTGATGAACAGGAGATCGCTGTCGGTGTGGAAGCAAAACTGGGTCTTGATCCAGGCGCGACTCCTCGCCGGGACATACTCGTCCCACACCAACGGCGGCTCGACGACGTGGCTGTCGCAGTCGAATACCGGGAAGTGCTTGCGCACCGTCGTGGCCATCAGGGGCCTCCTTGCTCCTCGGCTTTCACGATTGGAGCGGCTATTCTACGCGCGTGCAGATCCCGCCGGGACTCGAACGCTTCTCGCTGTACGGGCGCATCACCCTGGTCACCGGCGCCACGCGGGGGCTG
Organism: Candidatus Rokuibacteriota bacterium; assembly: GCA_046712525.1. GTDB lineage: Bacteria > Methylomirabilota > Methylomirabilia > Rokubacteriales > CSP1-6 > JBBDXO01. The sequence continues at coordinate 5,412 of JBKKCN010000538.1, read as the reverse complement.
GGACTGGAGATCGCGCGAGGGATGGCGGCGGCCGGGGCCGTGGTCGGGATCAACGGCCGGAGCGCGGAGGGCGCCCGGGCGATCGCCGAGAGCATTCCGAACGCGTTCCCCGCTCCCTTCGATATCACCGACCTGAAAACGGCGGCGGCGGCACTCGACGACGTCGTGGCGCGGCACGGCCGCCTCGATTGTCTCGTCAACAACGCGGCTGTGCGCGATCGCCGTCCCTTACAGGACATCGGCGCCGACGACTTCCGCCGACTCATGGAGACCAATCTGGTCGCGCAGTACGAGCTCTCCCGCGTGGCCGCGCGGCACATGGCTACGCGGGGTCAGGGACGGCTCCTGTTCATCAGCTCGATGGTGGGGCCGCAGTCGTTCCAGGGTGATCCGGCCTATGTCGCATCGAAAGGCGGGCTCGAGGCGCTGATGCGCGCGCTCGCGGTCGAGCTCGGCGAAAAGGGAATCGCGGCGAACGCGATCGCGCCGGGGTTCTTCCTCACCGACGTGAATGCGCCACTCTTTGCACAGCCGCGCGTCGTCGAGCTCGCGCGGCGCATACCGCTGCAGCGCTTCGGCCGACCCGACGAGCTCGTGGGGGCCGCCATCTTCCTGGCCTCCGACGCCGCGTCATACATCACGGGCCAGGTGCTGACCGTGGACGCGGGGCTGTCCATCGCTCTGTAGCCCGGGCTCACTTCCCCGCCCTCGTGTGAGCTCGCCTGTGGTCCTCCCTTATACTCGGCACGCTGGCGGCCTGTATGCCGGCGAGGGAGGCGCACGGTGAGTGATCGCGATACCCGCCTGCTCGTCACCGGCCTCAGTGGCCTCATCGGCGGCGCGCTGCACAAGCACCTCGGCGGCCGCTATCCTCTGCGCGCGCTGAACCGCCGGCCAATCCCCGGCGTCGATTGCCACCAGGCCGATCTCGGCGACCTCGACGCCATCGAGCCCGCGTTCAAGGACATCGACACCGTCGTGCATCTCGCAGCCGTGGCCGGCGACGAGCACGCGCCCGCCGACATCCTGCGCGCCAACGTCCTCGGCACCTACAACGTCTTCGAGGCGTCGCGCCGCGCCGGCGTCAAGCGGGTGATCTTCGCGAGCAGCGGCGCCACGGTCAGCGGCTGGGAGCGCGAGCCGCCGCTGAGTCACATCGTCAGCGGCGAGTACGACCGCCTCGGCTCCTGGTCGCCGCTCACTCACGAGGCCCCGCTGCGCCCGAGCGGCCTCTACGGCGCGAGCAAGGTGTGGGGCGAGGCGCTCGCCCGCACCTACGCCGACGCGCATGGAATATCGATGATCTGCCTGCGGATCGGCCGGGTGCGCGAGGAAGACCGGCCCATGACTTCCCGCGAGTTCGCCGTCTGGTGCAGCCAGCGCGACATCACGCGGATGATCGAGACCTGCATCGAGGCGCCCGCGCGCGTGCGCTTCGACATCTTCTACGTCGTCTCCAACAACCGCTGGAGCTATCGCGATCTCGAGCACGCCCGCGCGGTCCTCGGGTGGACGCCGCTCGACCGCGCCGAGGATTTCCGCTAGTCAGGCCCTGGTGAACATGGGGACGGGGGGGCCGTCCTCGGTGGGCTTGAACACGACGCGGACGGCCTGACCGATGCGGAGCGCGTCGAGGTCGCAGTCCACGAGGTTCGTCATCATGGTCGGACCCTCGGTGAGCGTGACGTAGGCGATCGCGTAGGGAATCGGCGCCCGCCGGAACACGCTGTACGAGTAGATCGTCCCGCCACCGGAGGCCTCGGTCCACTCGGTGCGGTCGCTGCCGCAGAAGGGGCAGATCGCGCGCGGGTAGTGATGCCGCTCGCCGCACGCCGTGCAGCGCTTCACGAGGAGCTTGCCGGCCGCGGCCGCGTCCCAGAACGGCTTCGTCTCCACATTGACCGGCGGTGCCGGGATCGTGCGCGCGTGCGGGGTCATCGCTTACTCCCTCCCCATGATCAGCGTGGCGCTGCCGTGCCGCGTCGCCAGCGAGCCGCCGGTGCCGTGCGCGAGCGCGACGTCGCAGCTCTTCACCTGGACCTTTGGATGCGCCTCGCCGCGGAGCTGGCGAACGGCCTCGACCACTTTCGTGAGGCCGCCGCGATTGGCGGGGTGATTGTTGCAGAGCCCTCCGCCGTCGGTATTGAACGGCAGCCGGCCCACCCCAGAGATGAGCGCGCCGTCGGAGACGAACTTGCCGCCCTGGCCCTTGGCGCAGAAGCCGAGATCCTCCAGTGTGATGAGCACCGTGATCGTGAAGCTGTCGTAGATCGAGACGTACTTGACGTCGGCAGGCGTCACCCCCGCCTCGTCGAAGGCCGCCGGGCCCGACCAGCGCGCGCCCGTGTACGTGAGGTCGATCCTGCCGCCCGCCTGGTGTTTCACGGCTTCCCCGGCGCCGAGTACCTTCACGAGCGGCCGCTTCAGGCGCCTGGCCACCTCGGGCCGCACGACCACGATGGCGCCGCCACCGTCGGTGATCACGCAGCAGTCGAGCCGATGCAGCGGGTCGGCGATCACGGGCGAGCTGATGACCTCCTCCACCGTCACCACCTCGCGCAGCAGTGCGTGCGGGTTGTGCTGCGCGTGATGCGAGGCCGCCACCTTGATCCAGGCGAGCTGCGCGCTCGTGGTGCCGAACTCGTGCATGTGCCGCAGGGCCGCCATCGCGTACTGATTCACGACCGTGGGTCCGTACGGGTACTCGAAGGCCACGTCGGGCGCGGCCGCCCCGTAATTGCGCGGCGCCGTGCCCGTGGCCATGCCCTCCGCGCGCGGCCGCCCCGCCAGCGTGATGAGCGCCACGTCGCACTTGCCGGCCGCGATCGCCTCCGCCGCGTGAGCCACGTGAATCACGTACGACGAGCCGCCGGTCTCCGTGGTGTCGATGTGCCGGAGCGTGAGGCCCATGTAGTCGGCCATCGACAGCCCGCCGAGCCCCGGCGCGTCGCCCGCGCAGAAGTAGCCGTCGACGTCGTTCTTCGTCAGCCCGGCGTCGGCGAGCGCGCCCATCGCCGACTCCGCGTGCAGCTGGGCCAGCGACTTGTCGTCCGCCTTCCGTGTCGGATGCTCGAACACGCCCGCGATGTACGACTTGCCCTTGATGCTCATGGGTGTCGGTCTCCTACCGCGTTGACTGAGGGTCCACCGCGAGCCCGTGTCATCGACATGCGGGCGAGTGTGCATCAGCGGATCGCCGGCGACAAGCGGCGTGATCGAGCCGCCGGCGCGATGGGATACCCTACGGCGCAGCGGATGGTGGACCGCGATGTGCTGAACGCAGAGTGAGGACGCCATGACGACCGTACGCGTGAGCACGTGCATCGTGGGCGGCGGGCCGGCGGGGCTGATGCTCGGCCTCCTCCTCGCCAAGCGGGGCGCCGACGTCCTCGTGCTCGAGGGGCACGAAGACTTCGAGCGCGAGTTCCGGGGCGAGGTGCTGCAGCCCAGCACGGCGCACCTGCTCGACGAGCTGGGGCTGCTGGAGTACGTGTTGGCCCAGCCCCACTCGCTCCTCGAAACCGGCAAGTTCCGGCTGAACGGTGAGGTTGTCGGCGAGTTCTCGTTCAAGCGGATCGTGCCCCGGTATCCCTACGCGATCTGGATGCCGCAGCCGATCTTCCTGGACGCGCTGCTCCGCAAGGCGCAACCGTTCCCGTCGTTTTCGTGCTGGATGGGCGCCAAGGTGACCAAGCTCCTCGAAGAGGACGGCCGCGTAGTGGGCGTGAGCGGCCTGCGTCACGGCAAGGAGCCCTTCGAGGTGCGGGCGGAGGTCGTAGTGGGCGCGGATGGGCGGTACTCGACGATCGCGCGACTGGGCGGGTTCAAGTCCGAGTACGAGCATCACGACTTCGACGTCATCTGGTTCACGATCGAGCAGCCGCCCGGCTGGTCCAGCACCTTCTACATCTCGCTGGGCGAGTTTCGCGGCCTCATGCTGCCCAAGTACCCGCATCACATCCAGGCCGGCCTCTTCCTGCCCACCGGCGAGTGGAAGCAGTGGCGCAAGGACGGCGTGGCGGCGGTGGCCGCGCGCATACGCCGCTTCGACCCGATCTTCACCGGCTTCGCCGACTCGCTGACGGACTTCACGCCGTTCTTTCCGCTGGAGGGTCTCATCCGCCTCATCGACGACTGGGCGCGCGACGGCCTGCTGCTGATCGGCGATGCCGCCCACACCATGAGCCCGGCGGGGGCCATCGGGGTGAACGTCGCGCTCGCGACGGCGGCGGTGGCCGCGCAGACGATCTACCCGCGTCTCGGGCACGGGCCCATCGCGCACGAGTACCTGCGCCAGGTGCAACGCTTGCGCGAGAGCGACGTGCGCAGCCTCCATCGCCTGCAGCTCGCGGCGCAGGGCGTGCTGCTGCGTCAGGGCAGCCGCAATGCAATCGTGCGGTGGCTCGTGTCCACGCTGCTGCCGGTGTTCTTGCGGTCGCCGCTGCTGCCCCGGGTGCAGCGTCGGCTCTTCTTCGGCGCGCCGCTGCCGCCGCTGGACCCGGCGTTCAGCTTTCGGCACAGCTGACCTCGCGCGACCTCGACTCGCCTTATACTCGCCGGGCTGGCGGCCTCTCTGTCGGCGAGGGAGGCGCACGCTGAGCGAGAGCCTGTTGCGATTCGGCAGTGATCGTGACGCCCGGCGCACCGAGGACGGTCCGCTCCTCACCGGGCGCGGGCGCTTCACCGACGACGTGAGCGTGCCCGGCCAGGCGCACGCGGCATTCGTGCGCGCGCAGGTCGGCCACGCGGAGCTGCGCGGCGTGGATCCGTCCCGTGCGCTGAAGATGCCGGGCGTGCTCGGCGTGTTCACGGGCAAGGACCTCGCGGCCGAGGGACTCGGCGCCATCCCGCCCGCCGTGCTGTTGCCGGGGCGTGGCGGCCGGATGATGTTCGGCGCCGCCATGCCACCTCTCGCCGTGGGTCGCGTGCGCTACGTCGGCGAGCCCGTGGCGATCGTCGTCGCCGAGACCGCGGCGCAGGCGCGCGACGCGGCGGAGGCGGTCACCGTCGACACCTCCGAGCTGCCCGTGGTGTCCGACGTCGAGCGGGCGCTGGCGCCGGGCGCGCCCGTGATCTGGCCGGAGGCACCGGGCAACGTCGCGCTCGACTGGACTGACGGCGACGCGGCGGCGGTGGAGGCCGCGTGCGTGCGCGCCGCGCACGTCGAGCGCGTCCGCCTGCTCGACCCCCGCCTGGCCCCGGCGGCGCTGGAGCCGCGCGCGGCCATCGGCCAGTGGGACGCGGCGAGCGGCCGCTACACCCTCATCGCCTGCTCCCAGGGCGTGGCCATCATGCGACGGATACTGGCGGAGTTCGTCTTCAAGGTACCGCCGGCGCAGATTCGCGTGCTCACCTACGACGTCGGCGGCGGCTTCGGCATGAAGGCGCAGACGTATCCCGAGTACGCGGCGC
>JBKKCN010000537.1:0-7283 GCA_046712525.1 Candidatus Rokuibacteriota bacterium | reverse complement strand
GCGCCGAAACCTAAGCGGCTTTCCGTCGACGGCGACGTTTCACGGAAGGAGGACCCTCGGGCGCCAAACTATCAGGCTCCGCAGCGTTGAGCGCATTGGCGACGAAGTATTTCTTCGGCCGCCGCTGCGCCGTGACCTGACGCCCCACCTGTCGTTGTAACCGCTGGTCAAGTACATCGGCGGCCGCGTTGAAGGCCAGCAGGGGCGTGGCGCCCATTGCCTCCACGTGCACGTGCTTGCGCGGCGGGAACCGCAGCGTGAGAGAGCAGCGGATGTCCACGCCCCTCTTGGGGCCGTTCACGTCGATGAAGTTCACGAGCGCGCTCGTGGGCCGCGCAGGGACGTGACCGACCGCCTTGTCCAGCCGGCTCTCGATCTCATCTGTCAGACCCTTCACCACGCCTTCGATCTCGATGTGCATAGAGCCCTCCGTAGGGCTCTCGTGCGATGCAAGTCCGACGCCGTCCATATCGAGGAGCGCCACGGCTTTCGCCGGGGCGCTGCCGAGCGTTAGGGGGCTTGGGGGGCCCTTCGAGGCCCCCCATCTAATCAGCTCGAAATAGCCTGCTCCTCGACCACCTCGAGGTCGAGGGCCGCCGCCATGAGGGCCTTCGTATACGCCTCGCGCGGGGCGTCGAAGACCTGCGCGGCTGGTCCCTGCTCCACCACACGGCCGGCACGCATCACGAGCACCTCGTCGCTGAGGGCGCGGACCACTTTCAGATCGTGACTGATGAACAGGTAGGCAAGGCGGTGGCGCGCCTGCAGCTCGCGCAGCAGATCCACGATCTGGGCCTGCACCGACATGTCGAGGGCGGAGGTGGGCTCGTCGAGCACGATGAAGCGCGGCTTGAGGACGAGCGCGCGTGCAATGGCGATGCGCTGGCGCTGCCCGCCGGAAAACTCGTGCGGGAAGCGGTCGCGCATCTCGGGGTCGAGCCCCACCTCGCGCAGCGCCTCGTCGATGAGCGCCCGCCGGGCCGCGGCATCGCCGCCGAGGCCGTGCACGCCCAGCCCCTCCTCGACGATCTGCGCCACCGACATGCGCGGTGACAGCGAGCCGTAGGGATCCTGGAAGACCACCTGCATCTCGCGACGAAGCGGGCGTAGCGCGGCGGACCGCACGTGCGAGATCTCCTGCCCGCGGAACTGGATCTTCCCTCCGCTGCGCAGCAGCCGGAGGAGGGCGAGGCCAAGCGTGGTCTTGCCGGAGCCGCTCTCGCCCACCACGCCCACGGTGTGCCCTTCGCGCACGGTGAGCGTGACGCCGTCCACGGCCTTGATGTGGCCCACGGTCCGGCGCAGGAGACCGGCCTTGATCGGAAACCACACCTTGACGTCCTGCGCCGCCATCACGACGGGCGCGTCGCCGGCCACGTGGCGCGGCATGCGCCGCGGCTCCGCAGCGAGCAGCCGTTGCGTGTAGGGATGACGCGGGTGCTCGAAGACGGCGGCGGCCGCGCCCGCCTCCACGATCTCGCCCTCGCTCATCACGCTCACGGTATCCGCCATCTTGCGCACGATGCCGAGGTCGTGCGTGATGAGCAGCAGCGCCATCCCGAACTTCGCCTTGAGCTCCGTGAGCAGGCGCAGGATCTGCGCCTGGATGGTGACGTCGAGGGCGGTGCTGGGCTCGTCGGCGATGAGCAGATCGGGCTCGTTGGCGAGGGCCATGGCGATCATCACGCGCTGGCGCTGGCCACCCGAGAGCTGGTGCGGATAGGCATCGAGCCGGCGCTCCGCTTCCGACAGCCCCACCAGGTGCAGCAGCTCGATGGTGCGCGCGCGCGCCTGGCGCCGGCGAAGCCCCTTGTGGACGATGAGCACCTCGTTGACCTGCTTCTCGATCGTGTGCAGCGGGTTCAGTGAGGTCATGGGCTCCTGGAAGATCATCGCCATGCGGTCGCCGCGCACGCGGCGCATCACCCGCTCGGGCGCGCCCACCAGCTCCTGCCCCGCGAAGCGGATGCTGCCGGACGGATGGCGCGCGGGCGGATACGGCAGCAGCTGCATGAGCGACAGCGCCGTCACCGTCTTGCCGGAGCCGCTCTCACCCACGAGGGCGAAAGTCTCGCCGCGGTCGAGGGTGAACGACACGTGCTTCACGGCCTCCATCGCACCGCCCGGCGTATCGAAGGTGACGGAGAGGTCGCGGACGGTGAGCAGCGGCTCGCTCACCGCAGCGTCTTTCGAGGATCGAAGGCGTCGCGCACGGCCTCGCCGATGAACACGAGCAGGCTCAACAGGAGCGCGATGACGAGGAACGAGGTGACGCCCAGCCACGGCGCTTGAAGATTCGCCTTGCCCTGCGCGAGGATCTCGCCGAGCGAGGCCGCCCCCGGCGGCAGGCCGAAGCCGAGGAAGTCGAGCGAGGTGAGCGTGGTGATGGAGTTGTTGAGGACGAAGGGCAGGAAGGTGAGCGTGGCCACCATCGCATTGGGCAGCACGTGGCGGACCATGATGACGGAGTTGCTCACGCCGAGGGCGCGCGCGGCGCGGACGTAGTCGAAGTTGCGGGCGCGCAGGAACTCCGCGCGCACCACGCTCACGAGCGACATCCACGAGAAGAGGAGCATGAGGCCGAGCAGCCACCAGAAGTTCGGCTCCACAAGGCTGGCGAGGATGATGAGCAGGTAGAGCACGGGCAGCCCCGACCACACCTCGATGAAGCGCTGGAAGAAGAGATCGACCCAGCCTCCGAAATAGCCCTGCACCGCGCCCGCCATCACGCCGATGACGGAGGAGGCCAGCGTGAGAGCGAGGCCGAAGAGCACCGAGACGCGAAAGCCGTAAATGAGGCGCGCGAGAAGGTCGCGCGCCTGGTCGTCGGTGCCGAGCCAGTTGTCGCGCGAGGGCGGCGCGGGCGCCGGCGCCGGCAGGTCGTAGTTGATGGTGTCGTGGCGGTAGGGAATGGGCGGCCACAGCATCCAGCCGCGCTCCGTGATGAGGCGCCGCACGTAGGGGTCGCGATAGGCGGCCTCCGTCGGGAACTGGCCGCCAAAGGTCGTCTCCGGGTAGGCGACGAGCGCGGGCACGTAGAAGCGCCCGTCGAACCGGACGAGCAGGGGGCGATCGTTGGCGACGAGCTCGGCGGCGAGGGTGATTCCAAAGAGGGCGACGAAGATCCACAGCGACCAGTAGCCCCGGCGGTTGGCGCGGAAGCCCGCGAGGCGCCGGCGCGTGAGCGGGCTCAGCGCCATCACGCCTCGCGCTTGGCGAAATCGATGCGGGGATCGATGGCCACGTAGATGAGGTCGCTCACGAGATTGAGCAGCAGGCCCACCAGCGTGTAGATGAAGAGCGTCCCGAACATCACCGGGTAGTCCCGGTTCACCGCCGCCTCGAAGCCGAGGAGGCCGAGGCCGTCGAGCGAGAAGATCACCTCGATGAGCAGCGCCCCCGTGAAGAGGATGCCGACGAAGGCGGCGGGAAAGCCCGCCACCACAATTAACATCGCGTTGCGAAAGACGTGGCCGTACAGCACGCGCCGCTTCGTGAGCCCCTTGGCGCGCGCGGTGGCCACGTAGTGCTTGTTGATCTCCTCCAGGAACGAGTTCTTCGTGAGCATCACCAGCCCCGCGAAGCCGCCCACCACGAGCGCGATCACGGGCAGCGTGATGTGCCAAAGATAGTCCACCACGCGCGCCGGCCACGCCATGAGCGGCCAGCCGTCGGAGTACAGGCCCCGCAGCGGAAACCAGCTCACCACGCTGCCGCCCGCGAAGACGACCACGAGGAGGATCGCGAAAAGAAAGCCGGGGATGGCGTACCCGAAGATGACGGCCGCGCTCGTCCACACGTCGAAGGTGGAGCCGTCGCGCACGGCCTTGGCCACCCCGAGCGGAATGGAGATGGCGTACACGAGCAGCGTGGTCCACAGACCGAGCGAGATCGACACCGGCATCTTGTCGAGCACGAGGCTCACCACGGAGCGGTCCCGATAGAAGCTGTTGCCGAAGTCGAGCACGAGGTAGTTGCGCATCATCTTGAGGAAGCGCGTCATGGGCGGCTGGTCGAAGCCGTACTGCTTCTCGAGCTGCTTGATCAGCTGCGGGTCCATGCCGCGCGCGCCCCGGTACTTGCCGCCGGGGTCCGCCCCCGAGAGGCCGGGCTCGACGGGACCGCGCTGCACGGTCTCGCCGCTGCCGGTGCCGGCCACGCGCGCGGTGGCGGAGACCGCGGTGCCGCGGATCTGTGCGAGCGTCTGCTCCACGGGGCCGCCGGGCGCCGCCTGCACGATGAGGAAGTTGATGATCATGATGCCCACGAGCGTGGGCACGATGAGGAGAAGGCGGCGCAGGACGTAGGCGATCATCGCTCAGCGCGCCTTCCGCGGGTCCACCCACCACGTGTCGAGAAAGCCGTGCGCGTATTTCGCCGACACGGCGGGGCGGCCGAACTTGTCCCAGGACAGCACGCGGAAGGCCTGGATGTGCCAGTGCGGAACGACGTAGTGGCCCCACAGGAGCACGCGGTCGAGCGCGCGCGTGCGCGCGATGAGCTGGGCGCGATCGGGAGCGGCGATGAGGAGGTCGACGAGCGCGTCCACCACGGGATCGCGGATGCCGGCGAGGTTGGCGCTGCCGGGCTCCATCGCCTTCTGGGACGTCCAGTAGTCGATCTGCTCGTTGCCGGGCGACAGCGACTGGCCCATCACGTCCACCACCATGTCGAAATCGTAGTGCTCGACGCGGTACTGGTACTGCGCGGTGTCGATGGTGCGCACGCGCGCGGCCACGCCGAGCCGCTCCAGGTTTTTGGCAAAGGGCAGCGTGATGCGCTCCCAGGTGGGATCGTTGTTGAGGATCTCGAAGGCCAGGGGCTGCCCGGATTTGGCGTTGACGAGACGGCCGTCGCGCACGACCCAGCCCGCCTCCTCCAGGAGGCGCAGCCCTTCCAGCATCCGCCCGCGCAGGCCGCCGGGCGCCGCTGACGACGGAGGCTGGTACTCCTGCGTGAACACCTCGGCGGGCACCCGGGCACGGAACGGCTCCAGAATTTTCAGCTCGTCGGGACCGGGCAGGCCGCGCGAGGCGAGCTCGGAGTTCGAGAAGTAGCTGCGCGTGCGCGTGTAGGCACCATAGAAGAGGTGCTCGTTCGTCCACTCGAAGTCGAAGGCGGTGGCGAGCGCCCGCCGCACGCGCGCATCGGCGAAGAAGGGACGGCGCGTATTGAACACGAACCCCTGCATGCCGGTGGGCTGCTCGTTTCGGATCTGCTCCTTCTTGATGGCGCCCTGGGTGACGGCGGGGACGTTGTACGCCTTGGCCCAGTTCTTCGACGAGTTCTCCTCGCGGAAGTCGTACTCGCCCGCCTTGAACGCTTCCACCGACACCGTGGCGTCGCGGTAGTAGTCGAACCGGATCGTCTCGAAGTTGTAGCGGCCCGTGTTGACGGCGAGGTGGGCGCCCCAGTAGTCCTTCACGCGACGATACGTGATGGAGCGGCCGGGCTCGAACGAGTCCACCTGGTAGGGCCCGTTGCCGAGGGGCCGCTCCAGCGTCGTCTTCTCGAAGTCGCGCGTGGCCCAGAACGCCTTCGAGAGCACCGGCATCTGGCCCACGATGAGGGGAAGCTCGCGGTTCTCGCCGCCCGCGAAGGTGAAGCGCACGGTGCGGGGACCGGTCTTCTCCGCGCTCTTCACGCGGCTGTAGTAGGCGCGCCGGGCGGGATGGCCCTTCGTCTTCAGCGCGTCGAGGGTCCACACCACGTCCTCCACGGTGACGGGACTGCCGTCGTGGAAACGCGCCTCCGCGCGCAGGGTGAAGGCCACCCACGATCGGTCGGGGGGCGCCTGCACGCTCTCGGCGAGGAGGCCGTATCCCGAGAACGCCTCGTCCGCCGATCCCACCAACAGCGTGTCGAAGACGAGGAGCAGGCCCACCGCTTTCACCCCGCGCAGCACAAACGGATTCAGCGTGTCGAAGGTGCCGAGGGCGCCGAGCTTGACGTGCCCGCCCTTGGGCGCGGCCGGGTTGACGTACTCGAAGTGCTTGAAGCCGGGGCCGTACTTCAGGTCACCGAACATCGACAGCGCGTGGGACGAGGGCGCGGGATCGGCCGCATCCAGGAGGCCCGGCACCAGCGCAACGAGGAGGAGAGCCACGGCGACCGTTCGGCGGGACATCCGGTCCCATGGTAATACATCACGCGCCGCGCGCCAGTGCGCCACGGCGAGGCGGCCGCGAGGCTGTGCTACCCTGCGGCCCCATGAACCTCGTCTCCGAGCGCGTCACCGTCGACGACTACGACGAAGCGGTCGAGCTCTTCTACAAACGACAGTGGACGGACGGGATGCCCGTGGTGCTACCCACGCGCCGGCGCGTGGAGGCCCTCATCGAGTACGTGCGGCGCCAGCCCCAGGAGAGCCTGGGCCTCATTCCGCCCAAGGGCGGGGAGGCCACCATCGAGAAGCTGGCCATCAATGCGGTGATGGGCGGCTGCCTGCCCGAGCACTTTCCCGTCGTGCTGGCGGCCATGGAAGCGCTCCTCGACCCCGCGCACAACCTCAACGGCGTGTCGCAGACGACGCACATGTGCGTGTCGCTCGTGATCGTCAACGGCCCCATCACGCGCGAGCTGGAATTCAACTCGCGCGACGGCGTGTTCGGCAACGGCTACCGCGCCAACACCGCCGTCGGCCGCGGCGTGCGCCTGGCGCTATGGAACCTCGGCGGCGCCGTCCCCTGGGACACCGACAAGTCCACCCTCTCGCATCCGGGTGAGTACGCCTTCTGCATCGCGGAGGAGGAGGAGGACAACCCGTGGCGGCCGCTGCACGTGGAGCGCGGCCTGCCCGAGGGGTCGAGCGCGGTCACCGTGTTCGCGTGCGAGGGGCCGCACAGCGTCTTCTGCTACGGCACGCCGGAGGAGATGCTCCACGTGCTCGTCGATTCCATGTCTGCCCTCGGCAACAACAACGTCCACGTGCTCGGGCAGACGCTCATCACGCTCAACCCCCTCAACGCCGAGGAGTTCGCCAAGCGCGGCTGGTCCAAGAACGACGTCCGCGGCTACCTGTGGGAGCACGCGCGCCGCTCGCTCCGTGACGTGCGCGCGTGCGGCGTGGTGCACGAGCAGTTCCGCAAGATGGAGATCGACGCCGGCCGCTATCCCGCCCGTTACGACGTCGACAATCCCACCACCAGGGTGCCGATGACCGCGTCGCCCGAGGACATCCACGTCGTCGTCGCGGGCGGCCGCAGCTACTTCGCCTCCGTGCTGCCCGGCTGGGGCGGCTTCGGCGGCTTTGCCGTCACGAGGGAGATCAAGAGACCATGAGC
>JBKKCN010000536.1:0-11612 GCA_046712525.1 Candidatus Rokuibacteriota bacterium | reverse complement strand
CTCGACGGGTACCAGATGGCGCAGCAGGGGCGCGCGGGGCCCGCCCTCGCCATCGCGGCCATCTCGTCCTTCGTCGCCGGCACGCTCGGCCTCGTGGGTCTCACGTTCTTCGCGCCGCTCCTCGCCGACGTCGCTCTGCGCATCGGGCCCCCGGAGTACTTCGGCCTCGTGATTCTCTCGTTCAGCGTGGTGGTCAGCCTGTCCGGAGCCTCGCTCGTGAAGGGGCTGAGCGCGGCGGCCCTCGGCGCGCTCGTCGCGCTCGTGGGACTGGATCCGATGTCGGGCACGCGCCGCTTCGCCTACGGCAGCACCACGCTGCTGGGCGGCGTCGACTTCATCGCCGTGATCATCGGGCTCTTCGCCATCACGGAAGTGCTGCTCGGCGTCGAGAAGGCGATCGGTGCCGTCTCCCTCGCGCCCCTCGGCAAGCTCATGCCGCGCGGGGACGAGTTCCGCGCCTGCGTGGGGACGATGCTGCGGGCGACCGGCGTCGGGTTCTTCCTCGGGCTGCTGCCGGGTTGCACGCCGGGCGCGATTTCCTTCATCTCCTACGACATCGAGAAGCGCCTCTCCCGCACGCCCGAGCGGTTCGGTCACGGCGCCATCGAGGGCGTGGCCGCGCCCGAGGGCGCCAACAACGCCACCACCAGCGGCGGCTTCGTGCCGCTCTTCGCCCTCGGCATTCCCGCTACGCCCGCCCTCGCCGTGCTGCTGTCGGGCCTCATGATCTACGGGCTGCAGCCGGGGCCGCTGCTCTTCGAGAAGCAGCCGCAGTTCGTGTGGACGATCATCGCGAGCATGTACGTCGGCAACGTGATGCTGCTCGTCCTGAACCTGCCGCTGGTGGGCCTGTGGGCGCGGCTGGTGAAGGTGCCGTATGCGCTGATGGCGCCCCTCATCCTCATCTTCAGCGTGCTGGGGGCCTTCAGCGTGCGCAACAGCTTCGCCGACGTGGGCATGGCGCTCGGCTTCGGCGCCCTCGGCTATGTGATGGTCAAGCTCGGCTACCCGACGGCGCCTCTCGTGCTGGCCCTGATCCTCACGCCCATGCTCGAGAACGGATTGCGCCAATCGCTCAGCATGGCGCACGGCAGCCCGCTCATCTTCGTCACGCGTCCCATTGCCGTAATCCTGATCGGCGCCGGCCTCGCCCTGACCGCGTGGTCATTGCTCGCGAGGCGGAGGAGGTAGTCACCATGTGGAGGATCCTGCTCGTGGCTGTGCTGGCGGTGGGCCTGGGTCACGCAACGGCGGAGGCTCAGCCCGCGTATCCGACGAGGCCGGTGGAGATCATCGTCGCCTTCGCGCCCGGCGGCGGCGCCGACGTGGCGGCGCGGCTCATCGGCGCCTACGCGTCCAAGAAGTGGGGGCAGCCCACCAACGTGGTGAACCTTCCGGGAGCCTCCGGGATCACGGGCACGCTGCGCGCCCTCAACGCGCGGCCGGATGGCTACACGCTGTTCCTCGAGCCTCACGCCACCGCGTCGATGCTGTTCGCGGTGGAGAGCGACGTGCCCTTCAAGATGGACGGCAAGACGCCCATCGCCCTCGTCACGCTCGACCCCGTCATCTACACGGTGAAGTACGACTCACCGTGGAAGAGTCTTCACGACGTGGTAGCGGCGGCCAAGGCCAAGCCGAAGGAGTTTCGGTACGGCCTCGGCGGGGTGGCCGCGGTGGCGGCGTTCTCGGTGTCCCAGTTCCTGTTCGCCGGCGGCGTGCCCCTCGCGGAGACGAACAAGGTGGTGTTCACGGGCGGTGCGCCCACGCTCACCGCGCTCGCGGGCGGCCACGTCGACTTCGCGGGCCAGCAGTGGAGCGAGTCGGGCGGCCTCATCCAAAGCAAGAAGGTGCGCGGCCTCGCCGTCGTCCATCCCACGCGCCTGCCCGGCCTCGAAGAAGTCCCGACGGCGAAGGAGGCGGGCTTTCCCGATCTCGACGTCGTGGGCTGGCAAGGGCTGTCGGGGCCGCCCAAGCTTCCTGCCGCCATCGTGCAGAAGTGGGCCGCGCTCGTGGAAGAGGCGTCCAAGGATCCCGCGTTCCTCGAGCAAGCGGCGAAGGTCAACAAGGTGATCGTCTACAAAGGCCCCGAGGCGTTCTGGCGCTTCCAGGAGGAAGAGCTGAAAAAGTATCAGCCGCTCGCAACCAAGATGGGCATCCGCAAGTAGGAGGTTACGCCGCGCGACGGGCGAGCAGAGTGGTGACGGTCGCGAGCAGGCTGGGGGTGTCGAGTGGGCGCAGGAGGTAGCCGTCGGCGCCGGCGTCGAGCGCCTGGCTGCGCTCCTCGCTGCCGGCATAGGCAGCGGTGACGTTGATGATCGGGATCGAGGTGGTGCGCGGCGACGACTTCAGGCGCAGGCAAACCTCGATCCCGGAAATGTCGGGCAGGTGAAGATCGAGAATGATGAGATCGGGAAGCTCGTCCGCCAGGCGCAGCCCCTCGTGACCCGTGGCGGCCTCCTTCACGTCCCAGCCCCCCTGCTGCAGCATCAGCCGTGTTGTGTAGCGGTGGGCCTCCTGGTCGTCAATGACGAGGACGGTCGCCATGGAGTCTAGAGGCAGCATTTCCCTTGCCGGACCCGCAACCTCGGGCCGCAGCAAGCAAACGCGTGGCCGGGGACGAAAAATCCCATCCCCTTATAGGTAACAGATTGCCCAGGCGTCAGGCAATTTTGATGATTCCGGGCTCCACCGCCTTGAAGCGGTCCGACACCTGGGGATCGTGGCCGGCGACGATCAGCTTCTCAGCCCCCGCGAGGCGATGAATGGTCTCGAAGCCCGTGAGCATCTCGGGCAGGCTGGTCATGATCTGCACCGGCTGCCGCGTTTCCACGTTGTGGTAGAAGTGCGAGGCGTCGGAGGTGAGGACCACCGTGCCGCGCGCGGTCTTGACGCTGACGAGCTGCATTCCCGCGGTGTGGCCGCCCACGCGGTGCAGCGTGATACCGGGCGCCACCTCGTGGTCACCGTCGAGCGCGTGCACGCGATTGCCGTAGTTCAAAGTGACCAGGTGCGCGAGCGACTCGACGTTGGCCGACTGGCGGAATGCCGGCGCAGCACCGAAGGAGCCGGTCCAGAACGCGATCTCGTCCCGCTGCATCCAGTACTCCGCGGAGGGAAAGAGCGTGTGGCCGGCCCAGTGGTCGTAGTGCAGGTGGGTGATGAGCGCCACGGGCACGTCGGCGGGCTTGATGCCCGCCCGCGCCACCATCGCGGCCGGGCTCACGTAGTTGCGGATCCCGCGCGCCTTCGCGTCGTCGTCGAGAAAGCCGGTGTCCACGAGGATCGGCTGCGGGCCGCCCAGGATCAGCCACACGAAGTAGTGCAGCGTGAGCACGTCGTGTGACGACTCGCGGAAGAAGAACTGGCACTTCGTCGTGTCTCGCTCCCCGTACTTCAGCGCGTAAACCTCGTACATCGGCTCACCTCCTGGATTAGGCACGGCGCATCCCTATGGCGCGCGGCCGATCGCGCGGTGCAGGTCGCCGAGAGGGACGATCCGACCGTGCAGCGGCAGCAGGCGATCGACGTTGAGGCCGAGCCGCGTGATGTTGTCGGCGAGGTTGACGGCGAACGAGGCCGGCGGCACCGGTGGCGGCGTGTTGGCCGGCGGCGGCGTGAAGGTGTCGGCCTGGATGAGCATCCGCTCCTTCGGCAGGTACGCCATGAGCAGGCTGTCGGCGTGCAGGTTGCCCGCGATGTGATAGAGCTCGACGACGCGGGTGCCGTCGGTGAGCACGCGGCGGTCGCGCACGCTCTCCACGGTCGGCTTGCGGCCTGACTTCGCGAGGTGGTCCGGCTGGACGGTGGCGGGCGTGGCGAGCACCCGTTCGAGATACGCACGCGAAGATTCGTGCGCCATGACGGTGGTGCCCTCGGCGGCGAAGGCGCGCAGGCCGCCCGCATGGTCGAAGTGGTGATGGCTGTTCACGACGTAGCGGATCGGCTTGCCGGGCGTCAGGCTGCGCACTTCGGCGATGACGGCGAGGGCGCGATCGTCGTTGAGGGGAGCCTCGACGACGACGAAGTGATCGCTCATCTCGATGGCGACGCTGTTGTGCGTGCCGCCCGCGATGAACCACACGCCGTCGGCCACCATCTGGGTCATCACCACGGAGTACGGCGTCCTCGTGTGGCGGACGACGTCGGGCACCGGCACGTCGACGGCGACGTTGGTACGGACGTCGGTCACGTTCAGATCGAGCACCGGGAAGCCGCCCGCCGACTGTCTGATTTTCATCGGGAATTTCACGCCGCCGACGTCACGGTACTCCGCATACGTGATCTCGACGGGCAGGTCGCCCGTCACGGGGCTCGGAATGAGCGCCTCCACCTTCTCGATGAGGCCGCTGCCGTCGATCGTCGCCTTCACGGGCACGCGGTTCGGCAGCTGGAAGCTGATGAGGCGGCCCTGGACGGTGGCGTTGTTCGCGAGCGCCGCCTTGATGACGCCGTGCGGAGTCGTCCACAGCTGCATCTGACGCTCGGTGAGCGCGATGGGGGCGGGGAGGGCCGCCTCGCCGGCGACGTTCCACGCGTGCTCGCCGCTCACGACGAAGATCTGCCGCTGCTCGCCGCGCACCGGCTGCATGCTGCCGCCGCGCGGGGGATCCTCGGCCTGCGTTCGCACGAGGTCCTCACGCAGCGCGGCCGTCTCGTAGTTGATCGTGCGTGTGAAGGTCTTGAGGTTGAAGCGCGGCCACCGCTGGCCGGGCGTCTGGCTCTGGCCCGGCGCGAAGTTCACTCCGAGACCCGTATACTCCAGGGACTTGACGCTGTCCGCGCCCATGGCGCGGGCGACGGTTTCGAGCGCCGTCCGCGAATCCTGGGCGTGGGCCATGGGCGACGCGAGCAGCAGCAGTGTGGCGATCAAAGCGACTGTCGTTCGCATCCCCGGCCTCCGGCGTCGTGAAACTCGGCGCGCGGATGCTAACACGGAAAGGAGCCCTTCTTGAGCATCCCGAAAGCGGCAACATCGGCCCGTAACGAAGTCCGCGAGGTCGCCCCCCGGCTCATCGAGCTCACCGAGTCGCTCGTGTACGGCGACATCTGGGAGCGGCCGGGGCTGTCCAAGCGCGACCGCAGCCTGATCACCGTGGCCGCCCTCGTGGCCATGTACCGCGGCGACCAGCTTCCCGGCCATCTCGAGCGCGCGCTCGCCAACGGCGTGACGCGCGCGGAGATCGGCGAGCTCATCACGCACCTCGCCCTCTACGCGGGCTGGCCCACCGCGATGAGCGCAGGGCGCATCGCCAAGCGTGTGTTCGACGAGGTGAAGCCATGAACCTGGGATTCATCGGCCTCGGGACCATGGGCCGTCACATGGCGTCGAACCTCATCAAGGGCGGTCACACCCTCGTGGTCAACGACGTGCGCAAGGAGGCAGGGGCGGCGCACGTCAAGGCGGGAGCGCGGTGGGCGGACACGCCGCGCGCGGTGGCGGAGGCGAGCGACGTCGTCTTCACGTCGCTGCCCGGCCCCGCCGACGTGGAGGCGGTGGCGCTCGGTAACGACGGCCTGCTCGCCGGCCTCGAGGCGGGCAAAGTCTACTTCGACCTCAGCACCAATGCGCCCGCCGTCGTGCGCCGGCTGCACGCCGTCTTCGCGGAGCGGCACATCGCCATGCTCGACGCTCCCGTCAGCGGCGGCCCGCGGGGGGCGGAGTCGCGCAAGCTCGCCCTCTGGGTGGGCGGCGAGCAGGCGGTCTTCACGAAGTACAAGCCCGTGCTCGATGCCATCGGCGACCAGGCGTACTACGTCGGCCCCATCGGCGCCGGCTCCGTGGCCAAGCTCGTCCACAACTGCGCCGGCTACGTCATCCAGACGGCGCTCGCCGAGGTGTTCACGATGGGCGTGAAGGCCGGTGTCGATCCACTGGAGCTCTTCAAGGCGGTGCGCCAGGGCGCGGTCGGTCGTGGGCGCACCTTCGATCGGCTCATCGATCAGTTCCTGCCGGGCCGCTTCGAGCCGCCTGCCTTCGCGCTGCGGCTGGCGCACAAAGACGTGTCGCTCGCCACCGCCCTCGGCCGCGAGCACAAGGTGCCCATGCGCCTGGCCAACATCACGCTCGAAGAGATGACGGAGGCGATGAACCGCGGCTGGGGCGAGCGCGACTCGCGCGTGGCGATGCTGCTGCAGGAAGAGCGCGCCGGCGTCGAGATCAAGGTGGACCCCGAGGCCATCCGCCGCGTGATGGAAGGCGGTTGACCGGTGCCACGAGTACAATGGCGCAACTCGAGGAGGGGGCCATGAGCCTGTTCAAGCAGATCAGCCACGTGAGCATCACGGTCACGGACATCACCAAGGCCCGGGACTTCTACACGGGCGTGCTCGGGTTTCAGGAGATCCCGCGCCCGGCCTTCGACTTTCCCGGCATCTGGTACAGCCTCGGCGGTGACCTGCAGCTGCACATCATTCTCAACGACCAGCTCGTCCGTCCCGCCGTCGAGCGCGAGAAGATCGTGGCGCGCTACCCGCACTTCGCGCTGTGGACCGACGACGCCGACGAGACCGCGAGCCGGATCGAGCAGCTCGGGCTGCCCACGCGCGACGTCATCTCGGGGCCCACGGGCCTGCGCCAGGTCTTCGTCAAGGACCCCGACGGCAACATGGTCGAGTTCCTCGGCCCCTCGAAGTCGGCGGGGGCGCGGCGCATGGAGTCGTAGACACGCAGGTCTATCCACTCAGGGTGGGTGACGGCCGATCGACGGAGGAGCTGGTCGAGGCCGGCAAGTACGGATATGCCCACTCGTGCGTGACGTCGGACAACTTTCCGGCGCGGCGGTCGCGGTCGGCGGCCGTGCGTGAGGTGGTGCTCGTCGAGCTGGATCGCGCCGGCACCACGCCCGAGGTGATGGCGGAGGCGGCGCGGCTGGGTCTCGAGCCGGCCGTCTACGAGGATGCGCTCTACTTCGGCGCCACGTATCCCGAGGTGCAGCGGGAGCGACCGGTCGTGTTCCTCCATGATCCGTGGCTCGGCTTCTTCGGCCGCCGCGACGTACTCTGTCTCTGGAGCAACGCGGGCCGGCGCGAGCTGGGCCTTGAAGACTTCGACGACGTCTGGCGCCGGGACTATTTGTTCGCGTTCATTCGTCCCGTCCGCTGATCCGCCCTCGCTCGGATTATTCGTGAGCGGAGAGCTGGCTTCGGGGTGCAGGGACCCGTTTCCCACTCACCAGAACCGCACAAGGCGTGTCGATGGAGCCCAGCCACCCTCGGACCGACTCGGCCACCATCCACGTGGTCCTCGCACCCCGAAGCCAGCTCTCCGCTCACGAATAATCCGCCTAGCGCGTATTCCACACGCGCAGCACGTCGTCCGACGGCGCCACGTCCACGCGCGTGCGCATGACCTTCAGCGATGCCTCATGAAGCTCACGGTCGTAGGTGGCCACGCAGTCCTCGAGCACGACCACGTAATAGTCCCGGAAGGAGGCCTCGCGGGCGGTGGACTCCACGCAGCCCTGCGTGACCACGCCGGTGATGACGACGGTCTTGATCTCGTGGGCGCGCAGCACGAGATCGAGATTGGTACCGATGAACGAGTTCGACCGCCACTTCCTGACCACGATCTCCGTTTTCGCGGGGGCCACCTCGGACAGGATCTCGCCGCCCCACGTGTCCTGCACCGTGCAGCCGCGATCGGGATCCATGCCGTAGCGGACGATCATGAAGCGCAGCCACGGGCCCGAGGCCACACCGTGCTGCGGCAGCCACGTGTTCTGGATGAAGATGGGCAGCACCTTCGCCGCTCGTGCGCCCTCGAGGACCCGGCGCAGGTTGCCCAGAGCCGGCTTCATCATCGACAGGTCCTTGCCCATCTCGTGCATGAGGCCGCCCTCGGCACAGAAGTCGTTCTGCACGTCGATCACCACGAGCGCGGTATGGCGCGGGTCGACGAGCTCCTCCATGGTCGTGAACACCTGGCGTCCGTGGGCTTCGATCATGGTGCCTCCTTCTCCGGGTGTGCGTTCATGTCGTCAGTGTGCCGCCTGCGTCCAGCGTGCGCGCGATCCATCGCCCCGCCTGCATGACCTTCCACGGACGCTCGAGCGCGGTGACGTCCGTGGCGGGATCGCCGTCCACGATCAGCAGATCCGCCTGCCGGCCGGGCCTGATGGTGCCGATCTCGTCCGCGAGCCCGAGGGCGCGCGCGTTCGTGGCGGTGGCCGCCGTGATCGCCTCCATCGGTGAGAGGCCGCCGCGCGCCACGAGATCGCGCAGCTCGGCGAAGAGTGCCGGATGCGGCGCGCCGCACGAGCCGGAGTCCGAGCCGGCCGTGATGGCCACCCCGAGGGCGCGCGCGCGGCTCACGGTGAGCGGGTGCTGCTGCGCGCAAGCGATGGCCTTGCGGCGCGCATAGTCGGGCCCCGCGCCCTCGGCGATGTGCCGGTAGATGAAGAGCGTGGGGGTGAGGAAGCGGTGCTCGGCCGCCATGCGGCGGAGGGCGTCGTCACTGGCAAAGATGCCGTGCTCGATGGTGTCGCAGCCCGCCTGCACCGAGTTGTCGATGCCTTCGCGTCCCACGGCGTGGGAGGCGACGCGAAGCCCGAGCCGGTGCGCCTCGCGGCACGCCGCCGTCAGCTCCTCGAGGCTGAGTTCGGAGGTACCCACCTCCTCGCCCTCGGAGCGCCCGTACACGCCGCCCGTCGCCGCCACCTTGATCATGCGAGCCCCGCGATAGGCCTGACCGCGCACCCCCGCCGCGCACGCCCACGGCCCGTCGCAGAAGACGCCCCAGAAGGGATCGTGCCCGCCGGTCATCACGATGGTGCGTCCTGTGGCGAGCAGGCGCGGCCCTGCGATGACGCCCGCCCGCAGCGCCCGATCGAGCACGAGCGAGAGGTCGTCGATGCATCCCACGTCACGCACGGTGGTCACGCCGCGCTCCAGCGTCGCCCGCGCGTGGTGCACCATCCGGAGCAGCGTGAGGTCGTGGCCTTCGCGCGCGTTGATCTCCACGGGGTCGGGAGTACCGTCCCAGCAGAGGTGCACGTGCAGATCGATCAGCCCGGGCAGACACGTGCGCCCGTTGAGGTCGACCACCTCGGCGCTCGCCCCGAGGATGGAGCGGCCCGTGGTGACCTCCGTGATGCGGTCGTCCTCGATCACGATCACGGCGTCATGGAGCGGCGGCGCGCCCGTGCCGTCGATCACCGTCGCGTTGCGCAACACGCGTTTCATGCCGACGACTGCTTCTCTTCTTTCCATAGGCCCTCCGGACGAAACATCATGAACACGATGAGGAGGACGCCCACGAACATCAGGCGCAGGGCCGCCAGCCGCACCCCCGAGATGGCGGGGACAAGATCCTTGAGAAAGCGCGTGCCCTCCAGCAGGCCCATGAGGATGAGCGCGCCCATCAATACGCCACGGTTGTTGCCGCTGCCGCCCACGATGACGGCGATCCACACGTAGATCGTCACCGTGGGATCGAACTGGTCGGGCGACAGGAACGTCAGGTAGTGTGCGTACAGGCTGCCCGCGACACCCGCGATGCCGGCGCCGAGCACGAACGCCTGCAGCTTGAAGGCGAGCACGTTCTTGCCCGCCACCGCCGTCACGTCGGCGTCCTCTCGGATGGCACGCAGCACGCGACCGTAGGGCGATCGGCGAATCGCCTCCGCGAGCACGAAGCTGATGGCCACTGCGAGGACGACCAGCGCCAGGTAAAAAAGTCCGTAGCCGGTGGTGAAGTGGGCCTGGAGCGGGCGAGGGATGCCGGGCAGGCCGCGCGCGCCCTCGGTGAGCCACACCTCGTTCAGCACGACGAGCCGCACGATCTCCGCCGCGCCGAGAGTCACCACGGCCAGGTAATCCTCGCGCAGGCGGACGGTACTGAGGGCGACCATCAGCCCCAGCGCGGCCGCCAGGCCCGCTGCCGCCGCCACACCGATCGGAAAAGACGCGCCCGCGAGCGTCACGAGCGCGGAGGTATAGGCGCCCACCGCGAAGAAGGCGACGAGGCCGAAGTTCACCAGCCCCGACATGCCCCACTGCAGATTCAGTCCGAGAGCGAGCAGGGCGTAAAAGCCCCACAGCGTTCCCATGGCCACGAGGTAGTCGATCACGTGCGGGTGCCCAGGAGGCCGCTGGGCCGGAACAGCAGCAGCACCGCCATGATCGCGAAGCCGAAGGCGCCCTTGTAGCTGGGCGGAAAGAACGCGGAGCTCAGCTCGGCCACGAGGCCGATGCTGAGCGAGCCCAGCATGGCGCCGTACACGCTGCCGATCCCGCCCAGGATGGCGGCGGCGAAAACCAGGATGAGCAGGTTCCAGCCCATGAGGGGCGAGATCACGGAGTCGAGCCCGAGGAGCACGCCGGCGGTGCCGCTCATGGCGCCGCCGAGGATCCAGGTGGCGGTGATGATCTTCTCGGTGTCGATGCCGCGCACGCTCGCGAGGTCGGGATTGTCCGCGGTGGCGCGCATAGCCTTGCCGATCTTCGTGAACCGCAGCAGGAGGTGAATGAAGACGAGGAAGATGACGGTGACGGCCATGACCCAGAGCTCGTCGGCGTTGATTCTCACGGGCCCGAAGACGTGGGAGCGCGTCAGTGGCACGTCGTAGCTCTGCAGCTCGTTGCCCCACACGAAGCGGATGATGTTCTCCGCGATGAAGGCGACGCCGATCGAGGTCACGAGGAGAGCGAGAGGGCGGGCGCGCCGCATCCGCCGGAAGGTGAGCCAGTCCACCACCACCGCGAAGACCGCCACTCCCACGAGCGCGGCGAGGGCGGCGGCGCCGATCGGCCACCCCGCGTCCCGGTTCAGCATGAGCGCGATGTAGGCGCCCACCGTCATGTAGGCGCCCACCGCGAAATTCGGAAAGCGCAGGATGCTGTAGAGGATGGAAAAGGTGATGGCGGGGAGCACGACGATGCTCCCCGTCACCAGTCCCGCCACCAGGTACGGCGCGAGTGCCCGCAAGGCTACGCCTTCATCAGCCCGATCTGCTCCAGCTTGCCCTCTTTGACCTGGAACACGTAGAACGACTTCGTCATCAGGTCACCGTTCTCGTCGAAGTCGCAGGAGCCGCTCGCTCCGTCGTAGTCGATGTCCTGCCCCGCCTTGATGGCCGCGAGGCCTTCCACCGCGCTGCTGACCTGCGTCCCCGGCGGGTTGGCGATCTTTCGCATGCTCTTGCGGATGCCGTCGCCCGTCGCTTCTCCCGACGCCTGCATGGCCAGGCACACGAGGGCGAGCTGGTCGTAGGTCTGCGAGGAATACAGGAAGAGGTCGTCCTTGGCCATCACCTTCTTGAACTGCTGGAACGCCTTCGATTCCGGCGCCGGCGCCGCCTCCACGACGAGGATGCCCTGCGCGGCCTCCGCGCCCACGTTGCTGATGAACTTCGGATTGACGGCAAAGCCGGGCAGCATGAGCTGGCCGCCGTAGCCGGCGCGAAACCAGTCCTTGACGAGGATGCTGGCGTCGGGCGTGTAGCCGGCGATCAGGACCACCTCGGGCTTCGAGGCGAAGGCCCGCGTGAGCTCGCTGCGATACGAGCTCTGCTCGGGGTTGTACATGACGGTCTCCACCAGCTTGCCGCCCCGCTGCTCGAAAGCCTTCTCGAAGTACTCCTTCATGGTGAGGGCGAAGGGGTTCTGCTGGC
>JBKKCN010000535.1:0-24940 GCA_046712525.1 Candidatus Rokuibacteriota bacterium | reverse complement strand
TGCAAGCGGCGCGGACGCTACAGCGTGCGCGCCACTTCCTCGGTCGTGAACGCCTCGAGGGTGTCCCCGGGCTGGAAGTTGTTCACGCCCTCCACGCCGATACCACACTCGAGGCCGGCCAGCACTTCGCGCACCTCGTCCTTGAAACGCTTGAGCGAGCCCACGGTGCCCTCGCCCACCACCGTCTCTCCCCGCTTCACGCGGATCTTCGATACCCGGACGAACTTGCCTTCCATCACGTAGGAGCCGCAGATGGGGCCGAGCTTGGAGATGTTGAAGATCTGCCGAACCTGCGCGCGGCCGAGCACGGTCTCGCGGATCTCGGGGGCGAGGAGTCCCGCGAGGGCGGCCTTGAGGTCGTTCACCGCCTCGTAGATGACGTTGTAGTTGCGCACGTCCACCCCGTTGGCCTGCGCCTGGCTCGTCGCCTTCGGCTCGGACTTGACGTTGAAGCCGAGCACGATGGCGCCGGAGGCGGACGCGAGCATGACGTCGGACTCGTTGATGGCGCCCACGGAGCTGTGGATCACCTTCAGCTTGACCTCTTCCGTGGACAGCCGCTCCAGGGCGTCGCCCACCGCTTCCAGCGAACCCTGCACGTCCGCCTTGAGGATGAGCCGCAGCTCCTTGATCTCTCCCGTCGCGATCTGCTTCTGCAGGCCTTCGAGCGTGATGCGCGTGGACGCCTTGCCCTTCGCCTTTTCACGATCCGAGCGCATGTTGGCGATCTGCCGCGCCTTGCGCTCGTCGGAGACCGCCACCAGCACGTCGCCTGCGGAGGGCACGCCGCTGAGACCGAGGACCTCCACGGGATCGGACGGTCCCGCGCTCTTGACCTTCTTGCCGGTGGGATCGATGAGGGCGCGGATGCGGCCGGACTGCGAGCCCACCACCACCGCGTCGCCTTCCTTGAGGGTGCCGTTCTGGATGAGCACGGTAGCCACGGCGCCGCGTCCGCGGTCGAGCCGGCTCTCGATGATGACCCCCTTCGCCGCTCGATTGGGGTTCGCCTTCAGCTCGAGGATCTCCGACTGCAAGGCCGTCATCTCGAGCAGTTGATCGATCCCCGTTCCCTTCTTGGCGGAGGTGGGCACGAAGATCGTCTGCCCACCCCAGTCCTCGGGCACCAGGTTCAGGTTGGCGAGCTCACGCTTGACGCGATCGGAATCGGCCTCGGGCTTGTCGATCTTGTTCACGGCGACGATGATGGGCACGTTGGCCGCGCGCGCGTGATTCACCGCCTCCTGCGTCTGTGGCATCACACCGTCGTCGGCGGCGACGACGAGGATGACGATGTCCGTGGCCTGGGCGCCACGCGCGCGCATGGCGGTGAACGCCTCGTGGCCCGGCGTGTCGAGGAAGGTCACCTTGCCGTGCGAGGTCATCACCTGGTAGGCGCCGATGTGCTGCGTGATGCCGCCGAACTCCTTGTCCGCGACCTTCGTCTTGCGGATAGCGTCCAGCAACGACGTCTTGCCGTGGTCGACGTGTCCCATGACCGTGACCACCGGCGGCCGCAGCACCAGGTTGCCGGTGTCGGCGTCCTCCTCCTCGAGGACGTCGCCCTCCACCGAGCGGATCTCGAGATCGACGTGGAACTTGTCGGCGACGAGCTTGGCGGCGGTGGCGTCGAGCAGCTCGTTCACGGTGGCCATCACACCCAGCTCGAGGAGGGCCTTGATCACCTCGCCCGCTTTGCGACGCATTTTTTCCGCGAGCTCGGCCACCGTCACCGACTCCGGCACGCGAACGACCTCGCGACGGATCTCGGCGGCGGGAGCCGTCAGCACCTCCGCCACCGACATCTCGGCGACGGCGGGACGGCGCGGCGCTTCCGTAGTACGCGACGGCGGCACCGCCGGGGGCGCCTGGGTGGTGGCGGCGGGCGCGATCGGTGGAGCCGGACGGGCTGGCATCGGGGGCGCCATGGGCCGCGGCGGCCCCACCGTCATGCGGGGAGGCGCAAAGGGACCGGACGGCTGCCGCGATGGACGCGATGGTCCCAGGGGCTGCGCCGGGCGCTCGATGGGCCGGAAGGGAACGATCTTCGGCTCGGGCTTGCGCGGGGGCGCGCCCGTCACCGGCGGGGCCGGTGCGGCGGCGGTGGGCCTGAGCGGATCCATCGGCATCGGCGGCGGCGCGGGCGCCACCGGCGAGGGCTCGGGCGCGACCTCGGCCGCCGGCCGGACGATGAGGGGCGGCTCGGGCGCGACTTCCGGCACCGGCGCCGGCTTCGGCTTGAGGATCGTGGCGGCCGGCCTCAGCTCCACTGGCGAGCCGTCCGCTTCCTCGGCCGTTCCCTTCTTGGCACGCGAGGCGGGCTTCTTCGCAGCTCCGCTCTCCGCGGCCACCTTCGGCTTGGCGACGCGCTTGGCCTTCACGGGCTCTTCGGGCAGCTCGCGCCCCTTGCCCAGCTTGGCGCGCAGCGCGTTGGCGAGCGTCGTATCGAGAGGGGTCATGGCGCGCACGCCCTTGTGGCCCATCTCCTCCGCAGCGACCATCAGATCCTTGCTGGTCACCCCCAGTTCCTTCGCGAGCTCGATGACTTTTACTTTCGCTGCTGCCAAAGTCCCCTCACCTCCTCAGCCAGGCCGGGCCCGGCTTCACATTGTTTGCGGAACGCATGGCTCAGCCGCCCGCCGCGCAACGCCCGCTCCAGGCACGTGCTGTCGGCGCACACGTACGCGCCGCGCCCCGCCCCGTCTCCGCCGTCGACGAACACGGTGCCACCGTCGGCGCGCACGAGGCGGACCATCTCCCGCTTCGGCTTGCGTCCACGGCATCCCAGACACGTGCGTGTGGGCTCATTCGTCATGCCGTCGCAGGCGGCGTCTCCGCCTGTGTCCCGGTCTCCGCAGTACTGGTGGCCGCCGGCGCCGGCTCGGGGTGATCGGCGACCCACTGCGCGGCCGACGCGTACAGGGTCTCTGCCGCCTCGCCGAGGCCCTCGAGTGTCTGCAGCTTCTCACGGCCCGCGGCCACGATGGCGCGCGGGGAGTCGAGCCCCGCCGCCTCCAGCGTCTCGATCTGCTCGGGCGTGATCCCCGGCAGGCTGCGCAGTGCGGTGGCGGGGTCGTCCTGGGGCCCGTTCCGCTCGGTCTCAACCTCTGTCTCGCTCTTGATATCGATGCGCATCCCTGTGAGCTTGGCGGCGAGCCGCGCGTTTTGGCCCTTCTTGCCGATGGCCAGCGAGAGCTGGTTGTCGGGCACGATCACGAGTGCTGCGGGCTGGGGTGCATCCATGTCCTCGAGGGCGGCCTCGTCGATCGTCACCGACGACACCTTGGCGGGGGACAGCGCGCGCGCCACGAAGGTGGCAGGATCGTGCGACCACTCGATGATGTCGATCTTCTCGCCGCGCAGCTCGCGGCTGATGACCTGGATACGGGTGCCGCGCAGGCCCACGCAGGCGCCGATGGGATCGACGTCGCGCTTGGTCGACGCCACCGCCACCTTCGCACGCTCGCCCGCCTCGCGCGCGGTGGCCTTTACCACCACGATGCCTTCCTGGATCTCGGGAATCTCCGTTTCGAAGAGGCGCGTGAGGTACCCGGGGTGCGTGCGCGACAGCGAGATCTGCGGCCCCTTGGCGGTGCGGCGCACCTCCAGCACGAAGGCGCGGATGCGGTCGCCCGGGTTGTAGCGCTCGCCGGGAATCTGCTCGCGCTCCGGCAGGATCGCCTCCGCCTTGCCGATCTCGAGGATGACGTTGCGCTTCTCGATGCGGTGCACGACGCCGCGCAGGATCTGGCCTTCCTTACCGATAAACTCGGAGTAGATGCCTTCTCGCTCCGCGTCACGCACCTTCTGGAGGATGACCTGCTTGGCCGTCTGCGCCGCGATGCGTCCGAAGTCCTGCGGCGGACGCTCCTGCTCCAGCTCGAGCTCGTCCTCTAGCTCCGCTTCCGTGTTGAGCCGCTTGGCGTCGGCGAGGCTGATCTCCAGCTTGGAGTCGGTCACCTCCTCGACCACCTTCATGCGGCGGTGGGCGCTGAGCTGTCCCGTCTTGCGGTCGATGTGAATGCGCACGTTGTCGGCGGGGCCGAGGCTCTTGCGCGAGGCCGACAGCAGGGCGGACTCCAGCGCTTCGAAGAGGATCTCCTTGTCGATCCCCTTCTCGCGGCCCAGCTGCTCGATGATCATGATCAGCTCGCGGTTCATATTCCCGCCGCCCGTCGCGGCCATGGCACCTCCGGCTCCAGCCGGACCTTGGTGACTCTCGCGCGATCCAAGTTGACCCGTTGCCCGTCCTGCTCCAGCGATAGCTGCCCCTCTTCCACGTTGACGAGCCGTCCCCGAAACTCTTCGCCGCCCGCCAGCCACGCCGCCACCGGCTTGCCGATGGCCCACTTCAGCTCGCGGTCCTTCCGCAGTTGGCGATCGAGTCCCGGAGAGGACACTTCCAGATCGTACGCGTCCTCGATCAGCCCCGAGGCGTCGATGAGATCGCCCAGCTCGCGACTCACGCGCTGGCAGTCCTCGATCTTCACGCCGCCGGGCTTGTCCACGAATAGACGAAGGACGCCGCGCGGCCGGTGGCCGCGCCACTCGAGGTCGACGAGCGTCAGCCCGTCATCCAGGAGCACGGGCTGTACGACCTCCTCGATCTGGACGTTCCTCTCGTCTTCTTGCATGGCCGGTCGTCGAAATCAAAAAAGTGGGCGAGGCCCACTTTTTCAGGACTTTAGCACGTGCCGGATGCGGAGGCAAGTCAGACGGCGGCCGGAGGTCTCAGCGCGTCGCTGGCGCGGATGGCGGCGAGTACATCGTCCTTGGGCACGCGGCTTTCCTTGCGCGTCTTGCGTTCTTTCAATTCGACGACGCCCTCCTTGGCGAGCGCGTTGCCCACCGTCACGCGCAGCGGCATCCCCAAGAGGTCGGCGTCCTTGAATTTCACGCCGGGGCGCTCGTCGCGATCGTCCAGCAGCGCATCGATGCCGGCCGCGCGGCAGCCGTCGTAGATCGCCTGCGCGGCCGCCATCTGTGCGGCGTCGCGCACGCTCACGACGACGATGTGCACCTGGAAGGGCGCGATGGAGGCGGGCCACACGATGCCGTCGGCGTCGGCGAGCTGCTCGATGGCGCCGGCGGCGATGCGCGCGGGGCCGATGCCGTAGCTGCCCATGACGACGGGTTGCTCCTTACCCGCCTCGTCGAGGTACATGGCGCCCAGCGGCACCGAGTACTTCGTCCCCAGCTTGAAGATGTTGCCGATCTCGATGACGCGTTCCACCCGCAGCGGCTTGCCGCACTCCGGACAAGCCTCACCCGCCGCCACCGTGTGGAGGTCGGCGAAGCGCGCCTCGAAATCGCGCCCGGGCACCACGCCGCGCAGGTGCACTCCCTCGCGATTGGCACCCACCACGTAGCGGCCGTCCTTGAGGTGCTCGTCGGCGATGACGGTCACGCGCGCGCCCACCGGCCCCACCGATCCCATGGGGGCGCCGAGGTGGCGCTGCACTTCCTCCGCGTGCGCGGCGCGAAACTCCTCACCGAGCGCGCGCGCGAGCTTGCGCTCGTGGAGCGCGTGGTCGCCGCGCACGAGGGCGAGCACCGGCCCCGCCTTGGGGGCGATGTACAGGAGCGACTTGATGGTCAGCCGCGGCTCGATCTTCAGCAGCGCGCACACCTCCGCGATCGTGCGCGCGTTGGGCGTGGCCACGTCTTCGCGCGCACCCTCGGGGAAGGCGGGCGGCGCCGGCACCCCCTTCGCGATCTCGACGTTGGCCGCGTAGCCGCAGCCGTCGCAGATCGCGATGTCGTCCTCCCCGGCCGCGCTGGGGGCCATGAACTCGTGGGAGCCGAGACCCCCCATCATGCCGGTGTCGGACTGCACGACGTAATAGGTGAGGCCGCAACGGTCGAAGATGCGCCGGTAGGCGCGCTCGTGCGCGGCGTAGGAGACGTCGAGCGCGGCCACGTCGGGATCCAGCGTGTACGAATCCTTCATCACGAACTCGCGCGTGCGCAGCACGCCCGAGCGCGGCCGCGCCTCGTCCCGTTCCTTCGTCTGGACCTGGTACCAGATCTGCGGGAGGTCACGGTAGGAGCGGATCTCGCGGGCGGCGAGCCAGGCCACCACCTCTTCATGCGTCATGCCCAGACACATGTCGCGGTCGTTGCGGTCTTTCAGCCGGAACATCTCCGCGATGCCTTCCCAGCGGCC
Source organism: Candidatus Rokuibacteriota bacterium (assembly GCA_046712525.1). Lineage (GTDB taxonomy): Bacteria > Methylomirabilota > Methylomirabilia > Rokubacteriales > CSP1-6 > JBBDXO01. The sequence goes on along the minus strand of JBKKCN010000535.1, from coordinate 18,774 downwards.
GGACTGCTTCCAGATCTCGCCGGGATGGAGGACGGGCATGGTGATCTCCTGCCCGCCGATGGCGTTCATCTCTTCCCGGATGATAGCGGTGATCTTGTCGATGACCCGGTGGCCAACGGGCAAATACACGTAGATGCCGGCCGCGAGCTGGCGCACCATGCCCGCGCGCAGCATGAGACGGTGGCTGAGCGCCTCCGCGTCCGCAGGGACCTCCCGCAGGGTGGGCACGAGCGACTTCGACAGACGCATGCGCTACTTCGCGTCCTTCTTCTTGTTGGCGCCCTTCACCCCGGGCTCGTAGCGCAGGCGCTCGACGGGCTTACCGCCGAGGATGTGCGACTGCACGATCTCGTCGAGATCGGCGGCCTGCACACCCGCGTACCAGACGTTGTCTGGGTACACCACGATCATGGGGCCGTGGCCGCACTGCGAGAAGCAGCCCGCCTTGTTGACGCGCACGTCGGAGTGCTTGCCCGCCTTCACCACCTCACCGCGCAGGTGCTTGACCATCTTCTCGACGTCGCCCTTGGCGGGGCAGTCGTCGCCGCTCGTGCACACGAAGACGTGGGTCTCGTACTGTCCCATCTTATTGCGCGGCCGCCAGCGCAGCCGTCTTCTCCTTGCGCTCGGCGATGAACTTGTCCACTTCCTCGCGCATGGCGGCCACGATCTCGGACTCCGGCACCTTTCGGATGACCTCGCCCCCCTTGAAGATGAGACCGATGCCCTTTCCGCCCGCGACGCCGATGTCCGCCGCGCGCGCCTCGCCGGGACCATTCACCTCGCAGTTGTGCAGCGCAGCGCCGGGCACGGCGAACGAGTGGTCGCCGTCCACCTCGATGTTATGCACGTGGCCCTCGTAGGCGACCCGGCGCACCGCCCGAACGCCGACGTAGAGCATACGGTCGTCCAGCCACACCTGGCCCGGCGCCGCCGCCCGCGACGCGGTGGCATCGAAATCCGCGGGCGTGCTGGAGCCGAGGATGGCCGCCAGCGACGCGAGTGCGGGCTTCGACGTGACGGCGACGACCCAGTTGCGCTGCCGTCCCTGCTGGTCGCGATGGTGCAGCGAGGCGGGGATACCGAGGCGCAGCAGGAGGAGATGGACCTGCGCGGCAAGGCTGCGCGACGATGACGAATACGTGGCCCGCCAGTACCCGCGGACCCAGCCGAAATATCCGTCACCCTCCCAAAGCGCACGCACGAGCACGCGCTGCTTATCGTGCGGCAGCTTCGTCATCCAGGCAGGAAGCCGCTTGCTGAGCACCCCGCGGCCGAAGCACTCCTCGAGCATCCGGCCGAACGCGAGGCCGTGGGTCAGCACCTCGGCGGTATGACGGCGGCGGCGCACGGAGGACTTGACGCCAAGGCCGGTGAGGATGGCCTGCAGCCGGGTCACGTAGCCCTCTTCGCGCTCGTGGAAATAGAAGCACTGCTGATAGGGCTTGCCGCCCTTGCCGCAGAGGTTGCCCTCCGCGAGGTAGTATCCTGCGAGCGTGAGGAAGTCATCGTCGACGGCGATGGGCCCGAAGCCGTCCGTCTCGATGGTGGCGCGGTCTTCCTTCTCCTGCGACACGGGATGGGCGAGCACCCAGCCCGCCGCCAGACTCTCCGCGCGCACCCATTCGGGTGCGGCGCCGGTGGCCAGCGTGGTCGCGATGTGCGGCCAGCGTTCGCGGCCCGCCTTCACGCGTGTCGGCCGCGGGAACGCGAGCACCGGGTGATTGGGCGTCACGCGGATGGGCGTGAAGCCGGTGGGCTGGATCTCGACCACCTCGCCGCGATAGGCATGGGTTGTCGTCCACAGGACCTTGCCGTGGCCACCCTCGTGGGTGAGGACCTCGTCTCCCTCGGTGATCGCTTCGATAGGCTTCACACCGTCGGGCGTCAGCACGGGCTCGCCCTCGGGAACGCACCCCATCACGGCGATGTGGATCTCCTCGTTGAGCGTCTTGAACTCGTCTTCCACCTGCTTGGCGAGGGTGACGAGATCGACGTCGGCGCGCCCGCACGAGGGACACGACACGAAGGTGAGGCCGCCCTTGCGCAGGCCGAGCGCTTTCAGGATATCGATGCCCACTCGCACTTCCTCGGTGGGATCCGCCGACAACGACACTCGGATCGTGTCGCCGATGCCCTGCGAGAGGAGGGCGCCGAGGCCGATGGCCGACTTGATGGTGCCCACGCCGGGCGTGCCCGCCTCCGTGACGCCGAGGTGGAACGGGTAGTCCACCTTGTCGGAGAGCATGCGGTACGCCTCGATCATCATGGAAGGGTCGGAAGCCTTCAGCGAGACCTTCATCTCGGGATAGTTGCAGTCTTCGAGGATCCGGATGTGGCGCAGCGCGGACTCCACCATGCCCTCCGCGGTAGGGCCGTTGTACTTCGCGAGCAGGTCCTTCTCGAGAGAGCCCGCGTTGACGCCGATGCGGATGGGGATCTTCTTGTCCTTGGCAAGGTTGACGACTTCCATGACGAACTGCTTGCCCCCGATGTTGCCGGGGTTCAGCCGCAGACCGTCCACGCCCTGCTCGAGGGCGATGAGGGCCAGCTTGTAGTTGAAGTGGATGTCGGCGACGAGCGGGATGCGGATCTGGCGCTTGATCTCGCCGAGCTTCTCCGCCGCCTCGCGCACGGGCACCGCGCACCGGACCACGTCGCAGCCCGCCGTCTCCAGCGCCCAGATCTCCAGGAGGGTGGCCTGCACGTCGCGCGTGTCCGTCTTCGTCATGGACTGCACGGTGAGGGGCGCGTCGCCGCCCACCTTCACTTTACCGAGCTGGATCTGCCGCGTCTTCCGCCGAGGAATCATGTCGCTCCTATTGCTTGAAAAACTTGAAGGCGTCGATACGCACGAGGTCATTGTAGAGCGCGTACACCATCAGCATCATCAACAATACAAAGCCGAGCTGCTGCGCCGCCTCGCGCTTCTTGAGCGACAGCGGACGTCCCAGGATGGCCTCGATGACGAAAAAGAAGAGATGGCCGCCGTCCAGCATCGGCACCGGCAGCAGGTTGAGCACGGCGAGGTTGATGCTGATGATCGCCGTGAACATGGCGAGCGGCCCCAGCCCTTCCTTCGCCTGTTGCCCCGCCATGGACGCAATCTGGATGGGGCCGCCGATGTTCGAGCGGTCGATGGTGCCCACGAGCAGCTTCCAGAGGCCCTTGACGGTCACCACCGTCATGTCCTTCGTCCACACGGCGCCGTTCCAGACCGCCATCACCGGGTTGTCGGTGACGTAGGTGTCCGTCCGGCTCGCGATGCCGGCCTGGATGCGGCCCACCTCGATCGTCTCGCCGTTGGGCCCCTTGTCCTTCTCCGCGTTCGGCGTCACCGTGAGCGTGAGCGGCTTGCCGTCGCGCTCCACCTGCAGCGTGAGCGGCTGCCGCGGACGCGTGCGGATCGCCTGCACGAGCTCCTCCGCGGTGTACACGCGCTGCCCCCCCACCGCGAGCACCACGTCCCCCGGCTTGAGGCCGGCCTGCGCGGCGGGCGAGCTCGGCGCCACCGACGTGATGTGCGGGACGGACCGCGGCCCCGCGCCGATGTCCCACACCGTGCGCGATTCCTTCATCAGCGGGTCCTCGATGGTCCGCTTCTGCGGCGTGAGCGTGATGGTGCGGGTGGCGCCGCCGCGCGTGATCTGCAGCTCCAGCGGCTTGCCGTCCGACGCCGTCACTGCCTTTTCGAGGTCCTCCCAGTGCTTGACGGGCGTGGCGTTGACAGCGGTGATGACATCGCCCGATTTCAGACCGGCGGCGGCGGCGGGCGACGCGTCGCTCACGCGTCCTGCCACCGGCGGCCACACGGGGCGGCCCACCGTCATGAGCACGCCGGCGGCGATGGCCACCGCGAGCACCAGGTTCATGCCCGGGCCCGCGAAGACGATGAGGAACCGCGCCCACAGCGGCTTGAGGGCGAAGGCTTTCTTGGGATCGTAGTCCGCGCTGCCGCCCCCTTCGAGCGGGTTCTCCTCTCCCATCATCTTGACGTAGCCGCCCATGGGGATGGCGGACAGGCAGTACTCCGTCTCCTTGCCGCGCCAGCGGAGGAGCACGGGGCCGAAGCCGATGGAGAAGCGCTCCACGCCCACGCCCGTGAGCCGGGCCACGAAGAAGTGGCCGAGCTCGTGGATGAGGATGAGGATGCCGATGACGACGACGAACGACACGATGGTGGTGATCACGACGGTGTACCTCCGGAGCGAGCGTCGACCCATTGCCGCACGAGGCGGCGCGCCTCGGCGTCAACGTCGACGCACTCCTCGATGGACGCCAGCGCGCGCGGCGCGATCGCCGTCAGCGCGCGGTCGATGAGCTGGGTGATTTCGGGAAAGGTGATGCGGCGGTCCAGGAAGGCGGCCACGGCGATCTCGTTGGCGGCGTTCAGGAGCACGGGGGCCACGCCGCCCTGCTCGAGCGCGGCCCGCGCCAGCGTGAGCGCCGGGAAGCGATCGGGATCGGGCGCAAAGAAGCTGAGATCGCCCACGCGCGTGAGGTCCAGGCGCGCGGCCGGGGTGGGCAACCGCTCCGGATACGTGAGCGCGTAGAGGATGGGGATGCCCATGTCGGGCACGCCCAGCTGCGCGAGCACGGAGCCGTCGATGTACTCCACCATCGAGTGCACGATCGACTGCGGGTGCACGATCACCTGCACCTGGTCGGGGGCCACGTCGAAGAGCCAGCGCGCCTCGATGACCTCGAGACCCTTGTTCATGAGCGTGGCGGAGTCGATGGTGATCTTGGCGCCCATCTTCCAGGTGGGATGCCGCAGCGCGTCCTCCACCGTGATGGCGGCGAACTTCTCCTTCGGCAGCTCGCGGAACGGCCCCCCGGAGGCGGTGAGCAGGATGCGATGAACCTCGCCGCGGTTGTGGCCCACCAGGCACTGGAAGACGGCGCTGTGCTCCGAGTCCACGGGGAGCAGCGCGACGCCGTGGGCGCGGGCGGCCGCCGTCATGAGGCTGCCCGCCATCACGAGCGTTTCCTTGTTGGCGAGCGCGACGGTGCGTCCCGCCTGGATGGCCGCCATCGTGGGCAGCAGGCCCACGCCGCCCACGAGAGCGGAGACGACGACGTCGGCATCGACGTCGCGCGCGAGCGTCACGAAGCCCTCCGTGCCCACGAGCAGCTCCGGGCGCGGCGAGGGCAGCAGGCGCGCGAGACGGTCGAGAGCGTCGGGATCGAGCAGCGCCACCGCCTGCGGCGAGTACTTGCGGCAGAGATCGGCGAGCTTCTCAACGTTGGAGCCGCGCGCGGCCATGCCCGCCACGCTGAACTCCTCGGGAAAGCTCGACACGAGGTCGAGCGTGCGCAGCCCGACCGAGCCCGTGGCGCCCAGCAGCGTGAGACGCTTCATCGCGCGCACCCCATCACCGCAATGTAGCCGTAGAACATCGGGATGTTGAAGAGGAGACTGTCGATACGATCGAGGACGCCGCCGTGACCGGGGATGATCTGGCTCGTGTCCTTGGTGCCCACGCTGCGCTTGATCGCCGATTCCGCCAGGTCCCCCACCTGCCCCACCACGCCGATGAGCCCTCCCGCGGCGATCGCGACCGTGCGGCCGCATCCGGGAAGCAGCCAGCGCTCGAGCAACAGCGCCGTGAGGACGGAGACGACGATCTGCGCCACCGAGCCTTCGATCGTCTTGCCTGGGCTCAACGTCGGTGCCAGCCGCCGCCGGCCGATGAGGGATCCCACCGCGTACGCCGCCGTCTCCCCTGCCCACGTCACGCCCATCAGGAAGAGCACGAGCCACGGGCCCTGCGGCAGGCCATGAAGCAGGATGGCGAAGCCGAGCAGCCAGCCCACGTACGTGACACCGAGGAGCGTGTTGGCGGGCGCCTCGGTGCTCGGCAGCACCCCGCTCCACACGGGAGCGCTCACCACGAGCCCGATGGCGATGGCGACGGCCAGCGTGGGGTACGCGGGCACCGCGCCCAGCGTGGCGGACGCGAAGGCCCCCGTCACCGCCGTCGCCAGCGCCACGCCGAGCCACTTGTAGACGGGACGCCGCGCCTGCTCGAACATCCGCGAGAGCTCCCACACCGCGGCCGCGCTCGTGGCCATCACGAGCAGCTGGAAGACCCACACGGGCGCGGCCACCACCACCCACGCGAAGAGGGGCACCAGCACCACCGCGCTCGCCACGCGCTTCAGCATCGCCCCTCCCGCGGGGGCGCGGGCCGCGGCCACCGTGGCCATGTCACACTCCACCGAATCGGCGCGTACGGCCCTGGAACTCGGCGATGGCGCGGTACAGGTCGAGGGCGCCGAAATCGGGCCAGAGGGTGGGGGTGATGAAGAGCTCGGTGTACGCGATCTGCCAGAGCAGGAAGTTGGAGATCCGCATCTCACCGCTCGTCCGGATGAGAAGGTCGGGGTCGGGGATGCCGTCGGTGTAGAGCGACCGGCTGATGTGCGCTTCCGAGATGTCCTCGGGCTGCAGCTCGCCCGCCTGCACCTTGGAGGCGAGCGCGCGGAAGGCGTCCAGCAGCTCGTCGCGACCGCCGTAGTTGAAGGCCATGAGCACGGTCATGCCCGTATTGTTCCGCGTCTCGCGCACCACATGATCCAGCCCCCGGCGTACGGGAGTGGGCACGCCGGTGGGACGACCGATCACACGCACGCGCACGTTGCGCTCCATCAGCTCCGGCAGCTCGCGGTAGATCGATTCCTCCAGCAGCCGCATGAGCATCGTGACCTCGTCCTGAGGCCGGTTCCAGTTCTCCGTCGAGAACGCGTAGAGCGTGAGATAGCGCAGCCCGAGGCGGTCGCCCGCGCGGATGATGGCGCGCGCCGATTTCACACCTTCGCGGTGCCCTGCGATGCGCGGGAAGCCGCGCTGGGTGGCCCAGCGGCCGTTGCCGTCCATGATGACGGCGACGTGGGCGGGAACGCCCTGCGCGGACACGAGCGCGATGAGCTCGGGCTCGCTGAGCGTGCCCAGCATTGCCGGCTCCGGCGTCTTCCGCTTCAGCGCCATGGGTCGCGGCCCGCCATGGCTAGAACGAGAGGATCTCCTGCTCCTTCTTTTTCAAGGTCTCGTCGATCCTGGCGATGAAGCGGTCGGTCGCCTTCTGGATCTGGTCGTGACCCCGGCGCTCCTCGTCCTCGGAGACTTTCTTGTCCTTGGCGAGCGCCTTGAGCTTGTCGTTCGCCTCGCGGCGGATGTTGCGCACCGCCACCCGCGCATCCTCCGCCATCTTGCCCGTGGTCTTCACGAGCTGCTTGCGGCGCTCCTCGGTGGGCGTGGGCATCGTGAGCCGGATGAGCTTGCCGTCGTTGGCGGGCGTGACGCCGAGGTCGGCCTTCGTGATGGCCTTCTCGATCTCCTTGAGCTGCGCGACCTCCCAGGGCTGGATGACGAGCGTACGCGCATCGGGCGTGGACAGCGACGCCATCTGGCTGATGGGCGTGGGGGTGCCGTAGTAGTCGACGCGCACGGCATCGAGGATGGCCGTGGACGCCCGCCCCGTCCGCACGGTGGCGAACTCACGCGCGAGGGCTTCGAGGGCGGTGTTCATGTGGGTGTCGAGTTCTTTCAGCACAGCCTGCATGCCAGCCTCCTTACGCCGTCGCCGACACGATGGATCCCACCGGCTCGCCGAGGACGATGCGCTTGATGTTGCCGGAGCGCGTGAGGTCGAACACGATGATGGGCAGCCCATTGTCCATGCACAGCGAGATGGCGGTGGTGTCCATGACCTCCAGCCGACGGCTCAACACGTCGATGTACGTCACGCGGGCCAGCCGCTCCGCGCCCGGATTGCGCGCGGGGTCCGCAGAGTAGATCCCGTCCACCTTGGTCGCCTTCATGATGGCGTCGGCGCCGATCTCCACCGCCCGCAGGGCGCCCGCGGTGTCGGTGGTGAAGAACGGGTTACCGGTACCCGCGGCGAAGATCACCACGCGGCCCTTCTCGAGGTGGCGGATGGCGCGACGGCGGATGTACGGCTCCGCCACCGCGCGCATCTCCACCGCCGACAGCACGCGCGTCTGCATCCCCGCCTTCTCCAGTGCGTCCTGCAGGGCGAGGGCATTGATGATGGTGGCGAGCATGCCCATGTAATCCGCGGTGGCGCGGTCCATGCCGCGCGCGCTCGCCGCCACGCCGCGGAAGATGTTGCCGCCGCCGATGACGATGGCGATCTGCACCCCGAGGTCGAGCACCTCGCGGATCTCCGCCGCGATCCGCTCCAGCACGGGCGGATCCACGCCGTAGCCCTGGCCCCCGGCCAGGGCTTCTCCGGAGATCTTCAGGACGATACGGCGGTAGGCCGGACGCTCCGGACCGGCGTCCGCCGTCACGGTTATCCGGCCCCGCCGATCTGGAAGCGCGCGAACCGTTTCACGACCACCCGCTCCTGCGTCTTCGAGTTCACGGCGTCCACAACATCCTTGACCTTCCTCTTGCCGGTGGAGTCCTTCACGAAGGCCTGGTCGAGCAGGCACTGCTCTGTGAAGAACTTCTCCAGCTTGCCCTCGACGATCTTGTCGATCACCTGGGGCGGCTTCTTCTGGTCCGCCATCTGCTCGCGGTAGATTTCGCGCTCTTTCTCGACCACCTCCGCCGGCACCTGGTCGCGCGACACGTAGGAGGGGTTCGCGGCGGCCACGTGCATGGCGAGATCGCGCACGAGCTCCTGGAACGCTTCCGTCTTCGCCACGAAGTCGGTCTCGCAGTTGACCTCGATCAGCACGCCCAGCTTGGCGCCGCCGTGGATGTAGCTGCCCACGACACCTTCCTTCGCCTCCCGGCCCGCCCGCTTCTGGGCGTCCGCGAGCCCCTTCTTGCGCAGGTACTCGACGGCGGCCTGGAGATCGCCCTCGGTGGCCGTGAGGGCGGCCTTGCAGTCCATGACCCCCGCTCCGGTACGGTCCCGGAGGTCCTTCACCGTCTGTGCGTCTGCCGCCATGAACTAGGCCTCCGCCTGCGCGGCGGCCATCTCCGGGTCCTCGGCGCCCTCCGCGGTCTGCTCCTCCGCCTCGTCCTTGCTCAGCGTGCCGCGACCCTCGTTGATGGCGTCCGCGATGCGCGAGGTGATGAGCCGGACGGCCCGGATGGCGTCGTCATTGCCCGGGATGGCGTAGTCGATGCCGGTGGGATTGCAGTTCGTGTCGACGATCGCCACGATGGGGATGCCGAGGCGCTGCGCCTCCGCCACCGCGATCTTCTCCTTGCGCGGGTCGATGATGAAGACCGCCGCCGGCAGGGAGTCCATCGCCTTGATGCCGATGAGCGCCTTCTCCAGCTTCTCCCGCTCGCGGTCGAGCTCGAGGGCTTCCTTCTTCGGCAGCCGCTCGTACTCGCCCGTGTCCTTCATCTCCTCGAGCTTCTTGAGCCGGGTGATGGATTTACGAATGGTCGAGAAGTTGGTGAGGGTGCCCCCCAGCCAGCGCTGGTTGACGTAGTACATGCCGCAGCGACTGGCTTCCTCGAACACCGTCTCCTGCGCCTGCTTCTTGGTGCCGATGAACAGCACGTTGCCGCCGCCGGCGGCGAGGTCCCGCACGAAGGCATAGGCCTCGCGGAACTTCTTCAGGGTCTTCTGCAGATCGATGATGTAGATGCCGTTGCGCTCGCCGAAGATGTACTTCTGCATCTTGGGGTTCCAGCGCTTCGTCTGATGCCCGAAATGAACGCCTGCTTCGAGAAGCTCCTTCATCGTCAATGCCGCCATGCATCCTCCTTCGGTTAGCCTCCGCCGCGCGACGTCCCGTCGAGGGACGACCGATGGTGCGCGGCGTGTGAATTGGAATTCTTAGGTCGTGTACTTGCCGTTGATCCGCACGTACTCCTCGGAGAGGTCGCACGTCCACACGCGCTCTTCGCTGCGTCCGAGACCGAGGTCGATGATGACCTCGTACTGCGCCCCCCCCATGATCTCTCGAACGCGGTCCAGGCGCACGCCTTCCCTCACCATGCCGCGCTCGACCACTTTTTCGTCGTTGAAGGTGATGGCCACCTTCTCCTGCTCCACCCGCGCCGCCGACTTGCCGAGCGCCATCATGATGCGCCCCCAGTTGGGGTCCTGGCCGTTGATGGCGGTCTTCACGAGGGGCGAGTTGGCCACGCTGCGCGCGGCGGTGAGGGCGTCGCGGCGGCTCGCGGCCCCGCGCACGGTGACCGCCACCAGCTTGGTGGCGCCTTCGCCGTCGGCCACCAGCATGCGCGCGAGCGTGCCCATGAGCGCGTCGAGCGCGGCCGAGAACTGGCGCAGGCCGCGGCCGCCCGCCTCCAGCGGCGCGTTCTCGGCGAGGCCGTTGGCGAGCACGGCCACGGTGTCGCTGGTGGACTGGTCGGAGTCCACCGTGATCCGGTTGAAAGAGCGATCCACCGAGCGCCGCACGACGCCGGTGAGCGCGGTGCGTGCCACCACCGCGTCGGTGGCGATGAAGCAGAACATCGTCGCCATGTGGGGCTCGATCATGCCCACACCCTTCGCGATGCCACCCATGGTCACCGGGCGTCCGTTGACGTCCACCCGCAGCGCGGCTTCCTTGATGCGCGTGTCGGTGGTCATGATCGCCTCCGCCGCCGCGCGGCCGCCCTGGGGCGACAGCGACTTCACGAGCTTGGGCAGGGCGGCGCGGATCTTGTCCATCGGCAGCGGCACCCCGATGACGCCGGTGGCCGCGATGAGGATGTGCGTGGGCGGAATGCGGAGGAGGTCGCCCACCTGCTTGGTCATCTCGCGCGCATCCTTGATGCCGCGCTCGCCCGTGCACACGTTCGAGCAGCCGCTGGAGGCGAGGATCGCCTGGGCAGCACCGCCACGCGCGTGCTCCATGGAAACGAGGACGGGCGCGCCCTTCACCTGGTTGGTCGTGAACACGGCCGCCATGCGCGCGGGCGTCGACGAGTAGACGAGGGCGATGTCCTTCTTGCCGCTCGGCTTGATGCCCGCTGCCACGCCACCCGCAAGAATGCCGGGGACGGCGGTGATGCCGCCCTCCAGCCACTCCACCTCAGCCATCGCGGGCGCGCGCGGGCTCAGGGGTACATCGGCGGGGCTTCGAGACCCGTGCGCTCGTGCCAGCCGAACATGACGTTGAGGTTGTGCACACCGTTGGCGGAGCCACCCTTGCCCAGGTTGTCGATGGCCGACACGCACGTGGCGCGCCCCGTGCGGGGGTCGGCGACGACGGTGACGTCGCAGAAGTTCGACGCCAGGACATTGCGCGTGGCGGGGCGCTCCCCTTCGCCCAGCACCCGCACGAAGGGCTCCCCCGCATAAAACTCCCGGTACGCGGCCACGAGATCGGCGGTGCTCATGCTCGTCGCCAGCGGCACCGAGGCGGTGGTGAAGAGGCCGCGGTTGAGCGGGATCAGGTGCGGGGTAAACGACACACGCACGGCGACGCCCGCGAGCGCGCTCAGCTCCTGCTCCATCTCCGCGGTGTGACGGTGGGCGCCGATCGCGTACGCCTGCACGTTCTCGTTCGCCTCCGTGAAGAGGTACATCGGATCGATGTTGCGGCCCTGCGCACCCGCGCCGCTCACGCCGGATTTGCCGTCGATGACGATGCCCTCCACGCGCGCGAGCCCGCCCTTGAGCAAGGGCGCGGTCGCGAGGATGGCGCCCACCGGATAACACCCGGGGGACGCCACGAGCGAGGCCGCCGAGATGGCCTTGCGGTGCAGCTCGGGCAGGCCGTACACCGCTTCCGCGAGACCGGCGGCGTCGATGTGCGGCGCCTTGTACCACGTGACGTAGTCCTCGGCATCGCGCAGCCGGTAGTCGGCGGACAGATCGATCACCTTGCAGCCGCGCGCGCGCAGCACCGGTACCGCGCGCTGTGATTCCATGTGCGGTAGCGCGAGAAACACCACGTCCGCCTCCGAGGCGAGCCATTCGGGGTCGAGGTCGTGGAAGGCAAGATCGGTGGCCCCCCGCAGGTGCGGGTAGGCGTGCGCCAAGGGCTCGCCCGCACGTCGCTCGGACGTGACGCCGGTGAGGGTGACGCGCGGATGACGGAGCAGAAGCCGAAGGAGCTCGGCGCCCATGTAGCCACTGGCGCCGGCGACGGCAACGCGAATCGTGGTTTGGCCGCCCACGCTTACCGCTTCGAGTACTGGAACTTCTGCCGCGCGCCCGGCTGACCGTACTTCTTGCGCTCGCGAGCCCGTGGATCGCGCGTGAGGAGGCCCGCCTTCTTCAGGGGCGACCGCAGCTTGTCGTCGAAGCGCGCAATGGCGCGCGCGAGGCCGTGGCGGACCGCGCCCGCCTGGCCCGTGGGACCGCCGCCCTGGACGGTCACGAGGAGATCGAACTGCCCCGCGGTGTTCGTCACCTGCAGCGGCTGCACGATGATCATCCGGTTCGTCTCGCGGGGGAAATAATCCTCGAAGGAGCGGCGATTGATCACGATGCGCCCGGAGCCGGGCTTGATCCATACCCGCGCCACGGAGGTCTTGCGCCGTCCCGTGCCGTAGAACCTGTCGAGCACCGCCATTTACTTGGCCTCCGCTTTCGCCTGGCGAGCCGACCTGATCGCGAGCGTGGCCGGCAGCGGCTGCGGCTGCTGCGCCTCGTGCGGGTGGACCGCGCCCCGATAGACCTTGAGCTTCTTCGCCATCGCCCGTCCGAGCCGGTTCTTGGGCAGCATGCCCTGCACGGCCCACTCGATCACGCGCTCCGGATGGGTGCGGATCATCTTCTCGGCGGGGACTTCCTTGAGACCACCGATGTAGCCCGTGTGCCACTGGTACAGCTTGTCGGTGCGCTTGCGGCCCGTGAGGTCGATCTTCTCGGCGTTCAGCACCACCACGTGATCGCCCACGTCGAGATGGGGAGCGAAGATCGGTTTGTGCTTGCCTCTCAGGATTGTGGCCACCGTGCTGGCAAGGCGACCGAGCACCTGCCCTTCGGCGTCCACGACGAACCACTTCCGTTCGATCTCGCTTTCCTTCGGCATCGGCGTCGGCATCGTGTCCCCTTGCGCGTCACTTAAGTGGGCGTACGTACAGGAATTTCGGCAACGCCATACCTTATCGGAAGGTGCGGCGGCTGTCAACGGATGCTAACTCCCCAGCCCCCCGGCTCTCGTCTTATGTGGCCACGGACACAGGGATTTTACGGGGCACACCGGGCACGCCGGCTTGCGCGCGGTGCACGTGCGCCGGCCGTGGATGATGAAGCGGTGCGTGGCCTGCGTGAGCGACGGCTTGGGCAGGAGGGCCACGAGCTGGTCGTGGATCTCGTCCGGATCCTCGGAGCGCGCGAGACCGAGACGCTGCGACACGCGGAAGACGTGCGTGTCGACGGCGAGGGCCTGCTCGCCGAAGGCGTTGCCGAGCACCACGTTCGCGGTCTTGAGGCCCACGCCCGGCAGCGCCATGAGCGCCGCCCGGTCGCGGGGAACGTCGCCTCCGTGGGCATCGACGAGCCCCTTCGCCATGCCGAGCAGCGATTTCGTCTTCGCCCGGTAGAAGCCGGTGCTCTTGATCGCGTTCTCGAGTGTGGCAGGCGTGGCACGGGCCAGTTCCCGTGCCGTCGGATACTTCGCAAAGAGCGCGGGCGTGACCATGTTGACCCGCTCGTCCGTGCACTGCGCGGAGAGGATGGTGGCCACGAGAAGCTGGAATGGACTGTCGAAGCGCAGGGCGATCGCGGCGTCCGGATAGGCGGCGCCGAGCTTCGTGAGGATCTTGCGCGCCCGCGCCCGCTTGGCGACCGTGCTCTCGCGCATCAGGACAGCCGCGCGCGGAGGGCGCCGATGCGGGCAGCGGCGTCCGCTCCCGGGGGCACCGGCACGTGCGCCACGGCCCACACCGCCTCGCGGGGCGCAGGATCGTCGGTGCCACGCGGGATGACGTGCCAGTGCACATGGGGCAGCTCGTTGCCGAGGAGGGCGTAGTTCACCTTCACGGCGCTGAACTCACGCGCGAGCGCGTGCGCCACCCGCGCCACCTCGTCCATGAGCATCGCTCGCTCCGCCGCCTCCAGCTCGAAGAGCTCCGTGGCGTGCCGGTTGAGCACGAGCACGGTCCAGCCCGGGAAGAACTGGTCGTCGTGCAGATAGGCGGTGGAGAGGCCGCAGTCGATGATGCGGTTGGAGGCGGGCGGCCAGGCGCCCGCGCATGCCACACAGCCGGCCGCGCTCACGAGCGCGTGCTCAGGAAAGCGCCGAGGCGGCGGAGCCCTTCCTCGATCCGCGGCAGCGAGGCGGCATAGGAAAAGCGGAGGTACCCCTCCGCGTTGCTGCCGAAGGCGGCGCCGGGCGTGACCGCCACGTGGCAGCCGTCGAGAATCTCGTACGCGAAGCGGACAGAATCGCGCGTGTAGCGCCGGGCGTCCGCGAGGATGTAAAAGGCGCCCCGGGGCTCGAAGGCGACGCCGAGCCCGATGGCGCGCAGGCCGGCGATCATCGCGCGCCGCCGCTCCGCGAACACCTGCGCAAAGTGCACCGTCTCCTCGCCCGCCTCGCGCAGCGCCGCGACCGCCGCCCACTGCACGAATTCGTTGGTGGAGATGAAGAAGTTGCCGAAGAGCGTCTGCAGCGCGCGCGCATGCTCGGGGGGCGCGATCAGATACCCCAGGCGCCACCCCGTCATCGCGAACGCCTTCGAGAACCCGTTGAGCACGAAGGCGCGGTCCGTGAACTCGAGGATGGAGTGATCGCGCTCACCCTCCGTGAGACCGTGATAGATCTCGTCGGACACGATCATGGGGCCGCCATCGTGGGCGAGCGCGCTCACCGCCGCCATGCGCTCGGGGGTGAGGATGGCGCCGGTGGGGTTGGCGGGCGAGTTGACCACGATGGCGCGCGTGCGCGCACCCATCCGCTCGCGGATCGCCTCCGGCCGGTACTGGAAGCCGTCCGCCTCGTCGACGTCCACGTACACGGGGACGCCGTCGGCATAGCGGATGAAGTTCGGATAGCAGGCGTAGTACGGGTTGCTGAGGACGACTTCGTCGCCGGCATCCAGCAGATGACCGAAGAGCAGCAGCATGGCGGGCGACGTGCCGGGCGTGACGAGGATCTGCTCGGGCGACAGCGTGACGCCGTACGTCGCCGCGTAGTGCTCCACGATGGCCTCGCGCAGCGGCAGGATGCCCAGGCTATGCGTGTAGCGCATGCGGCCGTCCTTCACCGCCTTCTCGAGCGCGTCGCGCACCACGGCCGGCGCTTCGAAGTCCGGCTCGCCGTACTCGAGATGCACCACGTCGACGCCTGCCCGCTCGAGCACGGCCGCCCGTTCCGCGACCTCGACGGCGAGGAAGGGCTCGATCTCCTGGACGCGACGCGCGAAGCTCACGCGGGGTGCGCTACGGAAATACCGAGAGGTCCTGGCGCCGGCGGCGGCGGGCGGTCCCCGTCTCGTAGGCGGCACGGGCCACACCGTCGGCGACGGCAGGGGCGACGGCCTTGTTGAAGACGCTGGGGATGATGTACTCCGGGCTCAGCTCGGACCGTCGCACACAGCCGGCGATGGCATGCGCCGCCGCCAGCTTCATCTCGTCGTTGACGGTCCGCGCGCGCGACTTGAGCAGGCCACGGAAGAAGCCCGGAAAGCACAGCACGTTGTTGATCTGGTTCGGATAGTCCGAGCGCCCGGTCGCCATCACCCGCACGTGGCGCTCCGCCTCCTCCGGCTGGATCTCCGGCACCGGGTTGGCCATCGCGAAGACGATGGGGTCGCGCGCCATGCGCTTGATGTCCTTCACGGCCAGGATGCCCGGCACCGAGAGACCGATGAAGACGTCCGCCCGCTCCAGCGCCTCGGAGAGGCGGCCCTTGACCTGGCGCGGGTTGGTGGACGCGGCGACCCACTTCTTCATGAAGTCGAGGCCCTTGGGGCGGCCCCGGTAGATGGTCCCGTGCTCGTCCACGCCGATGATGTCCTTCACGCCACTCGACTGGAGGATCTTGATGGTGGCGGTGCCGGCGGCACCCACGCCGGTGACGACGACGCGCAGCTTCTTGATGTCCTTCTTGACGATACGCAGCGCGTTCAAGAGAGCGGCGAGGACGACCACGGCGGTGCCGTGCTGGTCGTCGTGGAACACGGGGATGTCCAGCTCCTTGCGCAGGCGCTCCTCCACCTCGAAGCAGCGGGGGGCGGAGATGTCTTCCAGATTGATGCCGCCGAAGCCGGGCGAGATGAGCTTGACGGTCTCCACGATCTTGTCGACGTCCTTGGTGGCCAGGCAGATCGGAAAGGCGTCGACACCGGCGAACTCCTTGAAGAGCATGGCCTTGCCTTCCATGACCGGCATGGCCGCCTCGGGGCCGATGTCGCCGAGGCCCAGCACCGCGGTGCCGTCCGTCACCACGGCCACCGTGTTCTGCTTGATCGTGAGCGAGAAGGCGCGCTGCTTGTCGTCGCGGATGGCCAGGCACACGCGCGCCACTCCCGGGGTATAGGCCATGGAGAGATCGTCGCGGGTTCGGATCGGCACCTTGTTGTGGATCTCGATCTTGCCGCCGAGGTGCATGAGAAAGGTGCGGTCCGACACGTTGACCACGCGCGTGCCCGCGAGGTGACGCAGGCGATTGACGATGAGGGCGCCGTGGTCGCTGTCGCGCGCCTTGATCGTGAGGTCGCGCTGGATGCGGTCGCGGCTGGACTCGACGAGATCTACGGAGCCGATGTCGCCGCCCGCATCGCCGATGGCAGAGGCGACGCGCCCCAGCATGCCGGGGCGGTTGGTGATCTCGAGGCGGACGGTGAGGCTGTACGAGGCGCTGGGAGCGATACCCGACATCGTTCTGGTACTATCCTCCGGCCGCGGACCGTGTCAACCGCAGCCTGCCGCCGGCCTGGGACCCAACCCGGAGCGGCGGTCGTTTGTAGAACAGGTGGACCCCGGATACACCGAAATGGCGTTCGACAGCCACCGGGCGGCGGTCGCGAGGTGGCCCCTCGGAACGCTCGGACGCTACGGCGACGACCTCCGTATGCACCGGACTCGGCGGGGACCTCCAGGGGCAACTACCCGGGGCAATGAATCATAACAGAGCAATCAAGGGCTGAATACATGAACGGGAGTTCCCAGTCCCGTGAGGCCGCCTGTCGGCGAGCCAAGCGGAGCCGCAGAACTTACAACGGCTTAGGGAAAACCGGGAAGCGTTGGCGTGTTTCTTGAACAATCACGGGCACAACTGAAACGATTGGGCGCTTCGCCGCATCATACGACCACAACCAGATTCGTGAGTGCGGTGACATCATGACATTTAGAGAAGGCGGGCGCGTGAGTAATTCGGAGTCGACGGACGTGGTGCCTGTAGCGCTGAGCGCGGAGGAAGAAGTGGAGACCCCCGTCGTCCTCCATGAGGAAGATGCCGAAGAGATCCGGCCGGTGCCCCGTGAGGCGCTGACGGCGTCCCCCTCCAAGGGCGAGGACCCCGTGCGCCTCTACCTCAAGGAGATCGGCAAGGTGCCACTCCTGACGGCCCAGCAGGAAGTCTCCATCGGCCGCCGTATCGAAGTGGGGCAGATCGCGCTACGACGGGCGCTGGCGGGCATCCCCATGGCCGTGCGCGCGCTCCTCGACATCGGCGACCGGCTACGCCGCGGCGAGACCGGGGCCGACGACGTCATCGTGCTGCCCGAGGGCGGCGAGCTCGACGCCAAGGAGATCCGGCCCGTGCTGCTCGCCTTCGGCCGGGTCCGCCGGCTCGAGCGCAAGATCGCCCGCGTCCAGGAGTCGATGAACGACAAGCGGCGCTCCGCGGCCACCAAGAACAATTACCTGAAGGCCATCGCCGTCCATCGCGAAGGCATCCAGAAGATCGTGGCCGAGATGCCGCTCAAGCCCGCGCTCATCGACGACCTGGTCGCGAAGCTGCGGCGGCACTGCGAGCGCATCCACACCGTGGCCCGTGACGCCAAGCGCAACCGGACCGCCGCCCTCCAGCGCGAGCTGAAAGCGCTCGAGACGGAAGCGGGCCTGCCGCGCCGCCAGATCAGCCTGCTCCTCGAGCAGATCGAGCTGCACGACCGCACGGTGCGGATCGCCAAGCGCGAGCTGATGGAGGCCAACCTGCGCCTCGTGGTGTCGGTCGCCAAGCGCTATTTGGGTAGCGATCTCTCGCTCCTCGACCTCGTGCAGGAGGGCAACATCGGCCTCATGAAGGCGGTGGACCGCTTCCAGTACCGCCGCGGCTTCAAGTTCTCGACCTACGCGACGTGGTGGATCCGCCAGGCCATCACGCGCGCCATCGCGGACCACTCGCGCACGATCCGGATCCCCGTGCACATGGTGGAGACGCTCAACCGCATCTCGCGCGTCAACCGCAACATGATCAACGAGATGGGGCGCGAGCCCACGCCGGAGGAGCTGGCGGTGCGCACCGGCGTGCCCGCCAAGAAGGTGCGGCTGATCCTCGAGTCCTCGCGCAAGCCGCTCTCGCTGGAGACACCCATCGGTGAGGACTCCGAGCTCGGCGACTTTCTCGAGGACAAGTCCGCGGGCTCGCCCAACGACTCGCTGCTCAACCAGGACCTCACCACCCAGGTCGAGCGCGCCCTCGCGACGCTGTCACCGAAGGAGAAAGAGATTCTCCGCCTCCGCTTCGGTATCGGCGAAGAGGGCGAGCACACGCTGGAAGAGGTCGGCAAGCGGTTCGCCGTGACCCGCGAGCGCATCCGGCAGATCGAGGCGAAGGCGCTGCGCAAGCTGCGCCACCCGCTGCGCGGGCGCAACCTCAAGGCGTTCATCGAGAATTAGGCGCGATTGATTACATGGGGGCCTCGAAGGGCGCCCCCCGCCCCCCGCCCCCCCCCCCCGCGGCAGCCGCCCCGCGCCCCCCCCCGCG
>JBKKCN010000534.1:0-4771 GCA_046712525.1 Candidatus Rokuibacteriota bacterium | reverse complement strand
GTTCTTCGCCCGCTCGAGCTCGGCGACAATCTCCTGCCGTTCCGTGGTGAGGCGGCGCGCCGCCGCTTCGTGCATGACCCTCAGCGCCGTGAAGCGCAGGCGGCTGCGAAAGCGTCCGGCGCCGACGAGATAACGATACGCGATGATGCCGCTGATGGGCAGCGACAATGCGAACAACACCGCCGCCTGCCGTCCCAGCACGCGCCAGACGATCCACGTCTCCAGGCCCCAGAAGAGCGGGTAGGCCACGATGGACGCGAGCAGCCGCGTGGTGGCGTAGTCCGTTTCCTTGCGCCCCATTAGGCGCGCAAGCCAGCGCGGAATGAGATAGGGCAGCGCGTTGACGACGGCGCCGTAGGCGAAGAAGGGCAGGCCGACCACGGCGTCCCCCGAGTAGACGAGCGCGCGTGCGGGGGCGGTACGCTGCTCGCGCGCCTTCACCGTCTCGTCGCGCACGTGGTGCTGGGCGAGGAGCGAGCGGTAGGCCTGGATGCGCTGCCACAGGCTCTCCACGCGCGCGGGCTCGCGCGCCTTGAAGTGGTTGACCGCGTCCACGATGGAGCGTGACAGGCGCACCATGTCGACCTGCCGCGGCGCCAGCCCGCGCGTCTCCATCACCTCGCGCGCGAGGTCCGGCCGGTACAGCTCCTCGATGGCACGCACCAGCTTCGTGTCGTCGATGCGGTCGACGTTGACGACCTCCGATTCCATGGCGCGCTGCACGTCATCCGTAAGCGCGTCCACCGCCTTCACCGGATCGTCTGCGTACGCGGCCACATACGCGTGCACGGGGATGGGGGGGCCGAAGGACACGAGCACCCGCGCGCGAAAGGACCTGCGCGCCTCGAAGGTGAGGCCCACCGGGATCACGCTGAGATGGCGCGGGTGCTCGCTCTCCCAGCCGAGCGCGATGCGGGCGGCGCCGGTCTTGATCCGCTGCACGCGCGACTCCGCGTGCGTGGTGCCCTCCGGATAGATCGCGATGAGCCGTCCCCGCGCAAAGGCCGCCGCGCAGGCGGCGAAGGTGCTCACGTTGGGATCGGCGGCGCCGGTGCTCGCGCGGTCCTGCTTGCGGTAGACGGGGATGGCGCCGCAGGCGAGCAGGAAACGGGCGACGAGCGGGTTGCGGAAGAGCGAGGCGGTGGCCAGGTAGTGGACCTTGCGATCGAGGGCGGCGCCGACGACGAGCGAATCGATGAGATTGTTGGGGTGGTTGATGCACAGCAGCACGGGACCCGCCTTCGGCACGCGCTCGGGGTGACGTACGTCCACCGCCTTGAAGAAGAACCATAGCCAGAAGCGGGCGACCGATCGCACGCCTGCGTAGAAGCGGTCGCTGGGCTCCCGGGCCGTCATGTATGATGGCGCCCGTGCTGGAGCAGCTCGCCGATCTCGTCAACGCCAACGCGGATCTCGTGCGCCGCGGGCGCTACCTGTCCACCACCTTCCTCGTGCAGACGGGCGCCACCGCGTGGCTCGTCACCGTGCACGAAGGGCGCGTGCAGAAGGTCGAGCGCGGGCCCTTCCTGATGCGAGCGTGGACCTTCGCCGTGCGCGCATCGGAGACGGCGTGGACGAAATTCTGGGAGCCGGTGCCGGCGGCCGGCTTCCACGACATCTTCGCCATGGCCAAGGGCGGGCACGCCACGGTGGAGGGCGATTTGCAACCGCTCATGGCAAATCTGAGGTACGTCAAGGACGTGCTCGCGGCGCCGCGACGGCAGGGCTGAGTGGCGGACATCGAGCCCATCGTCGGCCGCTATCTCCGCCTGACGCTGGCAGGCCGCCCGCATCGCGTCTACTTCGAGGAGGCGGGCGAGGGCATCCCGCTCGTGTGCCTGCACACCGCGGGCGCGGACGGCCGCCAGTTCCGCCACCTGCTCAACGACGCGGAGATCACGGCGCATTACCGCGTCATCGCCTTCGACATGCCGTGGCACGGCAAGTCGCTGCCGCCCGCGGGCTGGCAGGACGAGGAGTACAAGCTCACCACACGCGGCTACGTCGATCTCGTGCGCGAGTTCTGCCGCGCCCTCGGCGTGGAGCGCCCCGTCGTGCTCGGCTGCTCCATCGGCGGCAAGATCGTGCTCGAGCTGGCGCGCCTGCACGGGCCCGAGTTCCGCGCGCTCATCGGCCTCGAGTCCGCGGACTACCAGGCGCCCTGGTACGACGACACGGGCTGGCTGCGTCGGCCCGACGTGCACGGCGGCGAAATCGCCGGCGCCCTCATGTCGGGACTCATCGCCCCCCAGAGCCCGGCGGAAAGCCGCTGGGACACGCTGTGGATGTACATGCAGGGAGGCCCCGGCGTCTTCAAGGGCGATCTCTTCTTCTATCGGGCCGACGGCGACTTCCGCGACCGCGTGGCGTCGATCGACACGCGCCGGTGCCCGCTCTACCTGCTCACCGGCGAGTACGACTTCTCGTGCACTCCGGAAGACACGGAACGTACCGCCGCGCAGATCAAGGGCGCGCGCGTCACCATCATGCGAGAGATCGGTCACTTCCCGATGAGCGAGCACCCCGCCCAGTTCCGCAAGTACATCCTGCCCGTCCTCGAGGAGATCCGTACCCTGCGCTAGCCACATCGAGGAGCGCTCCCCATCTACCTAAACCGCTTCAGCAGATCGTCGAAGTCCGCGGCCTCGAGCTGTTCCGCCCAGGCGGCACCTTCGGAATCGTTACCGTACGACTCGCGCATGTACTCCACGGCCTCGCGCTTCGTCTCGAAGCGGCGCCACACGTGCGCGGCGCCGCCGCCCGGACGCCGCAGGTGGAACACGGGATCGGTGGGTGACTTCGGCTCGTACGACGTGCGCTGGCCGTGGCGGTCGAGCGTGATCCACGCCACCGCGATGGCATGCACCGACAGTACACGCGCGCGGAGCGCCTGCTCGCGGGGCATCGACTCGAGGTCGGAGAGCTGCGGGCCGTAGAAGACGCGCACGCTGTCTTCGGGCAGCGAGAGCTTCGCCGCCAGCGGCTCCCCCAGCGCGTCCAGCAGCGCCTTGGAGTCCTCGCCCACCCAGTACGTCCCGCCCCCGGCGATATCCGCCCACGCCTCGACGACGGATCCCTTCGGCACCTTGCCGCGACGGCGCACCATCTCGTCGGCGTCGCCCATGAGGTAGAGCCGGCTCATGCGTTCAAGGCACCCGCACGAACCCTTCCATGAGCCGGCGCGCCGAGCGATACACGGTGACGTGCTCGGCGTGGGGGCGGCCGTCCCGCACCGATATCGCGGCGGCGATCGGCAGCACGCCGGACGGATGGCCGAGGCGCAGATCGCCCGTGCGCGGCTCGCGCGCCGCTTCGTGGACCACGGTGCCGTCGATGCGCGAGGCCACGGCCAGGCACATGGCGGCGGTGAGCGCGAAGGCGCGATGGCAGTTGCCCATGGAGATCACGCGGGCGAGCACGTCGATCGCGGTCTCCGGATAGGCGACGCCGTCGAGCCCGGTGAAGGCGGTGGCGGCCGCCACGAAGGCGACTTTCGGCACCGACGCGCTGCCGGGGATGCCCATGCGCGCGGCCGCCTCCGTGCGGATCTTTTCCAGCCGCGCGGCGAGCGCGCGGTCCGCGTCCACGGCCTGCGGCATCTCGGCGCCGGTGAGCCCCAGGTCCTTGGCGCGGACGAAGACGATGGGGTTGGTGGCGTCCACGAGGGAGGCGTCGAGGCCGTCGATCACGTCGCGCGCGTGGCCGGTGGGCAGCAGGCGGCCGGTGCCGGCGCCGCCGGGATCCAGGAAGTCGAGCGCGATGCGCGCCCCGCGGCCCGCCACGCCCGCCAGCTCGAAGTCGCCCGTCACCAGCGCCTCGCCGCCGGCGGTGGGCACGCGGGCGACGATGATCTTCTTCGTGTTGGTGTTGTGCACGCGGACGACCGTCTCGCCGTCGCGCGCGCTCACCAGGCCTTCGTCGATCGCGAAGGGCCCCACCGCCGACGAGCAGTTGCCGCAGTTGGCCTTGTAGTCGACGACGGGCGTGCCGACCTCGACCTGGGCGAACGTGTAGTCCACGTCGGCGCCGGGATGCGTGGGGGCGCCGATGATGCACGCCTTGGAGAGCGACGAGATCCCGCCGCCGAGCCCGTCCAGCTGGCGGCCGTAGGGATCGGGGCTGCCGAGGGCGGCAAGGAGGATGCGATCGCGATCGGGGCCCGCTTCCGGGAGGTCGCCTTGATGGAAGACGAGGCAGCGGCTGGTGCCGCCGCGCATGTAGACGGCGCGGATCCTCCGCTGGCTCACGCGCGCGCGCTCCGCGTGTGCGCGAGCAGTCCGCCTGCCACGAGGATGTCCCGCTCGCGCGGCGTGAGCACGCAGCTGGCGGTGAGCGTGGCCCCCGTCCGCGCGTTGGTGATGCTCACGCGCGTGCCCGCGATCAACGCGGCACGCAGCCCCTCGATGCGCAGGTGGTCGTCGCGCTCGATGGCGTCGTGGGCGGCGGGTGCGTCGAAGGCGAGGGGCACGATGCCCCAGTTGATGAGGTTGGCGCGATGGATGCGCGCGAAGGACTTCGCGAGCACCGCCCTCACGCCGAGGAACATGGGCGCCATCGCCGCCACCTCGCGCGAGGAGCCCTGGCCGTACAGCTCGCCCGCGACGATGATCGAGCGGCCCGCCGCCTTCGCGCGCGCCACGAACTCTGCGTCCACGTACTTGAACGAGTGCTCGGCGATGGCGGGAACGTTGGACCGGAAAACGAGCACGGCCGTCCCCGAGGGGGAGATGTCGTCGGTGGAGACCTTGTCGCCGAGCTTCAACAACACCGG
>JBKKCN010000533.1:0-3355 GCA_046712525.1 Candidatus Rokuibacteriota bacterium | reverse complement strand
GTGGCCGCGTAGATGCCGAGCGGCACCGCCACCACCACCATGCACACGGCGGCCATGAGCGCGAGCGGCAGCGTCACCGGCAGCCGGCTCGCGATGAGGCGGGCCACCGGGAGGTCGTACTGGATCGAGGTGCCGAGGTCGCCGCGAAGCGCGCGCGCGAGCCAGTCGCCGTACTGCACGATCAAAGGCCGGTCGAGACCGAGAGCGGTGCGCAGGCGTGCGGCCGTCTCCGGGCTTCGCTCGATGCCGAGGATGATATCGACGGGATCACCGGGCAGCACGCGCACGACCAGGAAGACGAGCACGGAGACGACAAGAAGGGTCGCGGCGAGCGCCGCGACCCTTCGCACAACGTACCGTCTCACGCGCGCGCGGCGGCTACCTGGAAGAGGCCCACGACACCTCGGAGAGGTCGTTGGAGGGGATGGGCAGGTCCTTCCACATCCCCTGCACGCCCTTTTTCGCGACCACCAGGCGCGGGTGGATGTAGAGCCACACGGCGGGGGCCTCGTCCACGAGCATCTTCTGCAGCTGCACGTACTGCTCGCGCCGCGCCTTGTCGTCGAGGGTGACTTCCGACTTCTTGAACAGCTCCTGGAACTTCGGGCTGTCGTAGCGGTAGTAATACTTCGGGTTGGCGTAGTTGCTGATATCCCACGCCTCCGCGTGCCCGATGATCGTGAAGTCGTAATCCGCCTCACGCCACACGCGCGACAGCCACTGGCCCCACTCGATCTGCTCGATCTTCACGTTCACGCCCACCTTCTTCAGCTGGTCGACGAGCACCTCGCCCGTGCGCACCGTGTAGTAGTACTGCGGCGCCACCTTGAGCACGGCGTCGAAGCCGTTGGGGTAGCCCGCCTCCGCGAGCAGCTTCTTCGCGCGCGCGGGGTCGTAGGGCACCGCCTGCGCGAGGTCCACGAAGTACGGATTCAGCGGATCGACGTTGCTGCCGAGCACGCGCCCCAGCCCGAACATCGCGAGCTTCACCACCTCGGGCTTGTTGATGGCGTGCGTGATGGCGCGCCGCACGCGCACGTCGGAGAACGGCTTCTTACCGTTGTTCATGGCGAGGATCACGTCGTTGGTCGTCTCGCCCACGATGACGGTGAAGCGGCCGTCCTTCTGCAGATCCCCGACGTGCTCGGGGCCGAGGCCGAAGAGGGAGGCGTCGATGTCGCCCGCCTTGAGGGCGGCGAGGGCGGCGTTCGGATCCGGGATGAAGCGGAAGGTCACCTTGTCGAGGCGCGGCAGACCCTTCACGTGATAGTCCGGATTCCGCGCGAGCACGATGCGGTCGCCGCGCACCCACTCCGCCACCGTGTAAGGGCCGGTGCCGACGGGCGCGCTCTTGAGCGTGTCCACCGCCTCGCGCGGGTAGATGACGGAGCCCTGGCGCGCCATGTTGAGCAGGAAGTTGGCGCTCTCGCTCTTGAGAGAAAACGTGATCGTGTATTCGTCCTTGACGATGATGTCGCCGATGGCCGCGTAGTACGCCGGGTACGGGTGCTTCGTCTCCGGGTTCATGGCGCGCTCGATGACGAACTTCACGTCGGCAGCCTTCAGCTCGCGGCCGTTGTGAAAGCGCACGCCCTTCTTGAGGAAGAAGGTGTAGTTGCGGTTGTCGGCGGTATGCCAGCGCTCGGCCAGCCACGGCACGATCTTTCCGTTGCGGTCCACCTTCACGAGGCATTCCTGGACGTTGTAGAGGACGACGGCGGCGGTGGCGGAGGCCGGGGTGGCGGTGAGATCCAGTCCCGGCGGCTCCGCGCCCGTCTGCACGACGAAAAGGCGCGGCGCCTGGGCGACGGTGGGGCCCGCCACGAGTGCGACCGCGAGGGCGAGGAGCACACCGAGCAGTGTTCGGCGCATGTTGCGGGAGCCTCCTTCTATAGCGACCGGAAGTAGTCGACCGTCCGGCGCAGGCCTTCGTCGAAGTCCACGGCCGCGGTGTAGCCCATGAGGCGCTTGGCCTTGTCGATGTCGGCGAGCGTGTGTGGCACATCGCCCGCGCGCGAGGGCGTATGGCGCCGCTCGAGGGAACGGCCGACGAGGCGCTCCAGCCGCGACACGATGTCGAGCAGGCTCACGCGCCGGCCGCAGCCCACGTTGAAGACCTCGCCCGACGCCTGCGGCGCCTCGGCGGCGAGCAGGTTGGCGTCCACGACGTTGTCGATGTACGTGAAGTCGCGCGACTGGCTGCCGTCGCCGTGCACCTCCAACGTGGTGCCGCGCAACGCCCACAGGATGAAGCGCGGGACGACGGCCGCGTACTCGGAGGCGGGGTCCTGGCGCGGACCGAAGACGTTGAAGTAGCGCAGGCCCACGGTCTCCACGCCGTAGAGACGCGTCCACACCGCGGCGTACTGCTCGCCCGCCGCCTTCGACACCGCGTACGGCGAGATGGGCGACGGCTGCTGGTCCTCGCGCTTCGGCAGCTCCGGGTTGTCGCCGTACACCGACGAGGAGGACGCGTAGACGACCCGCCGCACGCCCGCGCGGCGCGCCGCTTCCAGGACGTGCAGCGTGCCGTTCACGTTGTTGTCGTTGGCACCGAGGGGATCGGCCACCGAGCGCGGCACGGAGCGCATCGCGGCCTGGTGGAAGATGACGGAGGCGCCCTTGCTCACGCGCTCGAGGGCGCCCAGGTCGCGCACGTCACCCTCGACGATCTGGAGGCGATCGCCAGACCCGGTGGCAAAGGCGAGATTGGCACGCCTGCCGCTCTCGAAGTTGTCGAACACGCGCAGGGCCGTGTCCGTCTCCTCCGCGAGCAACCGCTGCACGAGATGTGAGCCGATGAAACCGGCGCCGCCGGTGACGACGTAAATACGCTGCACGCGGCGATTGTATCACCAGGCTCGTGACGTCCCCGGACCGCCGCGCGCGCTACTTGCGCTGAAGGCGCAGCTCGTAGGTGAACCCGCCCGTGCGCGTGGCACCGGTGAGCGCGCGCCCGTTGCGAGACAGCTCGGCGTCGACGGCGAGGTCCTCGGGCGGCCCCGCGGCGACGAATCCGACCACGCGATCGGAGATTCGCACGCGCATGAGCAGGCGCGAGCCGATGTGCCGGGACAACGCGAGGCTCTCGGGCAGGCCGACGCCGAAGGCGCGGCCCTCGGCGGTCACGTTACCGAGCACGAGCGTGCCTTCGAGCCCGTCGCCGGCTCTCGTGATGACCAGCCTCACCGTGCCGCGCGAATACTCGCTGTTGATGGAGCCCTCCCACGTGCCGACCAGCGCGTCCCCTGGCCCCTTCGCGGGCGGGATGGCGGCGATGGCGGGCGGCGGCGCGGGGACGGGCGCCACCGGTGCCGGCGCCACCGGTGCCGGCGCCACCGGAGGCGCGATCGGG
>JBKKCN010000532.1:0-4228 GCA_046712525.1 Candidatus Rokuibacteriota bacterium | reverse complement strand
AGATGGGGGGCCTCGAAGGGGCCCCCCAAGCCCCCCGGCGCTCGGTCACGCCCCGGCGAAGCCGGGGCGCGCCTCGAGGTCCGTCAACCGCCCGCGGCCGCCCGCCTGACGCTCGCCAACCGAACCGGCGAGACGGGGCGCGCCTCCCTCGCCGCATTCTGATGATCACGGCGTAGCTGTGCCGCGTGCGCGGAGGAGCCGCACCGTGTTCGAGACGCTGTCGGCGATGTCGGGGCGGGTGCGGGTGATCGATTATCGGCGGGAGCGGCGGCTGGTGGTGCGAGGGGCGATTCTGTCCGTGCTGCCGCTCGACGGCGACTGGTCGGCGGTGGAGCGCGAGTACTGGTGGCATGCGCTCACGCTGGTGAACTTTCGCCCGCGCCCCGCCGCCCTGCTGGTGGGCCTCGGCGGCGGCACCCAGGCACATCTGCTCGCACGCGTGACCTCTCCGAGTCTCGTCACCGCCGTCGAGCGCGATCCCGTCATCCTGAATGTCGCGCACGAGTGGTTCGGGCTGGGCACCCTGGGGCCGATGGAATTCGTGTGCGCGGAGGCGTCGCAGGCCATGCAGACATTCGCCCGCCAGCGGCGCCGCTTCGATTTCATCATGGAGGACGCCGCCTACGGCGACGAGAGCGAGCGCGCGATGCCGCTCGCGGTGGGACTTGCCACGCTGGTGGCGCCGGGAGGAACGCTGGTCGTGAACCGGCATCGCCGCGGGGATGCGCGCGAGCTGGCGGAGGCGCTCGCCCCCGCCTTCGCGGAAGTGCGCCTCCGCCGCGTGCGGCGTGAAGCGGAGAACGTGCTCGTCTGCTGTGCGCGACCGATCAGGCGGCGAAGGAATCCAGACAGCGCCTGAAGCCGGCGACGATCTCCTCGTGGGCGGCGCCGTCACCGGCGATCGCGCGCGCCACGGTGGTGGTCTCGAGCGTGCAGCCCCCCGCGAGGCGCGTGCGCCGCGCGAGCAGAATGAAGTAACCGTCGTCGACGTCGCCGATGGAGATCAACCGCGTTCCAGGATCAACCTCGCGCACGAGACTGGCGAGGAAGTTTGCAGCGCGGACGGACGGATGGTGATCCATAGTCCCCCTCTTGCTGCAAAACCGAAGCCGGTGAGCTGCGCGCTTATCCTGTGCGAAGCCGTTTGTAACGCATGCGATGCGGCTGTTCAGCCGCCGCGCCGAGACGGCGCTTGCGGTCCGCTTCGTAATCCGCGTAGTTGCCCTCGAACCACACCACGCGCCCCTCGTCCTCGAAGGCGAGCATGTGGGTGGCGATGCGATCGAGGAACCAGCGGTCGTGGCTGATGACCACCGCGCATCCCGCGAAGGCGAGCAGTCCGTCCTCGAGCGCACGGAGCGTGTCAACATCGAGATCGTTCGTCGGCTCGTCGAGCAACAGGAGATTGCCGCCCGCCTTCAGCGTCCTGGCGAGATGCAGGCGGTTGCGCTCGCCGCCCGACAGCTCGCTCACGCGCTTCTGCTGGTCACTGCCCTTGAAGTTGAACGAGGCCACGTACGCGCGCGACTGCATCGTGCGCGAGCCGAGCGCGATGGTGTCGGAGCCTTCCGAAATTTCCTCCCACACCGTGCGCGCGCCCACCAGCGAGTCTCGGCTCTGATCCACGTAGGCGGGCACCACGCTCTCGCCCACGCGCAGGCTGCCCGCGTCGGGCTTCTCCTGCGCCACGATCATCCGGAACAGCGTCGTCTTGCCGGCGCCGTTGGGCCCGATCACACCCACGATGCCGCCGCGCGGCAGCTTGAACGAGAGGTCGTCGATGAGGACGCGGTCGCCGTAGGCCTTGCTCAGGTGATCGGCCTCCACCACCATGTCGCCCAGGCGCGGCCCGTCGGGAATCTGGAGCTCGAGCGCGGCCGCGCGCTTCTCGACCGATTCACTGAGCATGGCGTCGTACGCCTGCAGGCGCGCCTTGCTCTTGGCCTGGCGGGCGCGCGGCGACATGCGCACCCACTCCAGCTCGCGCGCCAGCGTGCGCTCGCGCGCGGCGTCCGCCTTCTCCTCCTGCGCAAGACGCTGCTGCTTCTGCTCGAGCCACGACGTGTAGTTGCCCTCCCACGGAATGCCGGCGCCGCGGTCGAGCTCGAGAATCCACCCCGCCACGTTGTCGAGGAAGTAACGGTCGTGAGTGATGGCGACCACCGTCCCCGGGTACTCCTTGAGGAAGCGCTCGAGCCACGCCACCGATTCGGCGTCGAGGTGGTTGGTCGGCTCGTCGAGCAGCAGCATGTCGGGACGAGAGAGCAGCAGCCGACACAGCGCCACGCGCCGGCGCTCGCCGCCCGAGAGCGTGCTCACCGGCGTTTCCCCGGGCGGCACGCGCAGGGCGTCCATCGCCATGTCCACCGTGTGGTCGAGGTCCCACGCATTCACGGCGTCGATCTGGTCCTGGAGCCGCCCCTGCTCTTCGAGGAGCTTGTCCATCTCGGCGGGCTTGAGGTTCTCGCCGAGGCGCGCGCTCACCGTCTCGAAGCGCGTGAGCAGCGCCCGCGTCTCCGCCACGCCCTCCTCGACGTTGCCGCGCACGTCCTTGCTTGCGTCGAGCTGCGGTTCCTGCGGGAGATAGCCGATGCGCAGGCGCTCGGCCGGCCGCGCCTCTCCCATGAAGTCGTCGTCGACGCCGGCCATGATCCGCAGCAGCGTCGACTTGCCCGCGCCGTTGGCGCCCAGCACACCGATCTTGGCGCCGGGATAGAAGGAGAGATAGATACCACGTAGTATTTCCCGCTTGGGCGGGACGACCTTGCGCAGGTCCTTCATCACGAATACGTATTCGCCAGCCATCAATCCAGTATCCCACCACTGAGAAGGCAAAACGGCATGAGTTGAACTCCGGGGGCTTGGGGACCCTTCGAGGCCCCCATGTAAATCAAGAAAATTCAGGCCGAGCGCACGCTTTGGACGAGCGCCCGCGGATCAACGAGCGTCCGCCGATCGGCGTTAGGCCGCCCCCAGCAGCCGCCGGTGGTCGGGCATCATGCAGCGATCCTGAACGACGTGGATGCCGGCCTCGGCGAGACGGCGGGCGGCGGCGTCGTTGCGGATGCCGAGCTGGAACCACACCACGGCGGGCTTCCACGGCAGCGCGAGGATCTCGGTGGCGTGACCCGGCAGAAAAGCGGGACGGCGGAAGACGTCGATCACGTCCACGGGCTCCGGCAGATCGGCGAGTGTGGCCACCACCGGCTCGCCGAACACCTCCTCACCTTCGAGGATCGGGTTCACGCCCTGCACGAGGTATCCGCTCGACTTCAGATATGCGGGCACGTAGTACGCGGGCCGGGAGCGGTCGTTCGTCGCCCCCAGCACCGCGATGGTGCGCGCCTCGCGAAAGATGCGGGCGAGGCCGGCGTCATCGTCGACGAGATAGTCCTGCCATGTGCTCATGCTCTCACCGTCTCACGGCGTCTCGAGGGCTGCAACCAGCTCCTGCCCGAACGTCTCCACCCGCCAGCGCCGTACTCCCTCCACGCGCGCGAGGTCGTCCACGCTCCTCGGCCCCGCCTCCGCGATGGCGCCGATGAGGCGATTGGGCAGCAGCACGCCGGGCTCCAACGCGAAGCGCTCAGTGGCGGCCGTGCGCCATCGCCGCAGACGATCGATGCGCCGGCTCACGGCGGCCACGAAGGGCGGGCGCGGCCGGCGCTCGAGCTGCGGCCACTGCTCGGGCTCGAGCGCGAGGGCCTTGTCGACGGCGGACAGGATCGCGGGCCCCCAGCGGCCGATGACGCGCGGGGTGACACCCTTGATCTCCGCGAGGGCGGTCGCGTCCCTGGGCGCCGCTCGTGCCACCCCCATGAGGATGTCTTCCGACAGCACCTTGAACGGTGGGCGGTCGGCGGCGCGCGCGAGCTGCTCGCGCAGCTCGTACAGTGCGCGCACGATGGCGCGCTCGCGTGGCGCGAGATCGCGGGCGCCCTTCAAACCCAGGTACGCATCGGGATCGACCACGCGCTCCACGGCGGGCTGCGCCGCGAGGGCCGCGCACTCCTCGGTGACCCAGGCGAGCCGGCCCGACTCGCGCAAGGCCTCCACGAGCTTGGCCTTGAGCGCGAACAGGTGCGTGACGTCGGCGGCGGCGTACTCGATCTGGGCCGGCGACAGCGGGCGCGCCGACCAGTCGTCCTTCTGGCGCGACGGCGGCAGCGTGACGGTCAGATAGGTCTCGATGAGGACGTCGAGCCCCAGCGAGCGTCCGCCGAGGAAG
>JBKKCN010000531.1:0-3914 GCA_046712525.1 Candidatus Rokuibacteriota bacterium | reverse complement strand
GCCTCGAGGTGGCGCCGCCGCCGGGCCTGGGCGAGCACACGGTGAGCGTGCTCACGGAGCTGTTGAAGTACGGCGGCGAGCGCATCGCGGCGCTGCGCGCGCGGGGAGCCATCGCATGAACGTCGCGGTGCTGGGGGGCAGTCACGGCGCGTTTGCCACCGCAGCGGACCTGACACTGGCCGGCCATCGCGTGCGCTTGTGGCGCCGTTCGGAGGCGGACGTGGCGCCGCTCGCGAAATCCAAGACCAACACGCTCGTCGCCGAGGCCCGCCTGGGACCGGCGCGGCTGGACGCGGTGACGGCCGACATCGCGGAGGCCGTACGGGAGGCGCAGGTGGTGATCGTGCCGCTGCCGGCCACCACGCACGAGGACGTGGCGCAGCGGCTGGCTCCGCACCTGACGGCGGAGCAGGTGGTGCTGCTGACGCCGGGCACGCTCGGCAGCTACGCCATGGCACGCGAGATCGCGCGCGCGGGCGGGACGCTGCCCTACGCGTTCGCGGAGACGGGCACGCTGCCGTACCTCACGCGCAAGACGGACGCGGCGACGGTGGCGGCGCCCGTGCGCGCCGCCAACCTTCCTGTCGGCGTCTTCCCTTCCTCACGCTCGAAGACGACGCTCGCGCGCATCAGCGAGCTCTTTCCGGCCACGCGTGCGTGCGTCGATGCCGTCGACGTCGCGCTCACGAACGCGGGGCCGGTGATCCACCCGCCGCTCGTCCTCCTCAACGCGGGCGCCATCGACCAGGGCCGCTTCGACGTGCACGCGGCCGGCACCACCGCCAGCGTGCGAAAGGTCATCGACGCCGTCGACGAGGAGCGCCTCGCCACGCGCGCGGGGTGGGGCTTCCCCGCGCCGCACTACGAGCTGGGGACCTACTACGACGACACGCGCGCCTCGGAGGGCCTGTACGGCGCGGGCGCCAAGCAGAAGCTGATCGCGAGCGGGCTCTGGAGCGAGGTCATCACGCTCGAGCACCGGTACGTCACCGAGGACGTCGCCTTCGGGCTGAGCTTCTTTGAATCGGCCGCACGCACGGTGACGGTGGCGAGCCCCGCGGTGTCGGGTCTGCTCGCCGTCTTCGGCGTGCTGCTGGGACGCCGGCTCTCCGGCGAGGGCCGCGCGCTCGAGCATCTCGGCCTCGGCGACCTCAGCCTGCGCGAGATCCGTGCGATCCTGGTCGAAGGCTGGGAGGCGCCCGCAATGTGGCGGCGGGTGATCCGGTGAGCGCAGCGCTCGTGCACGACGGGGCGGGGCGTCTCAGCATGCACGGCGCGCGTTTTCTGCTCATCCGCCCAGAGACTCTCGCCGCGCTGCAGAAGTCCATGGAGGCGCTGCTGGTGGGCAGGGCCGGCGACTGCCTGGCGGCCGGCGGCCGCGCGGGCGGCACGCGCGCGATGGCGGCCATGCACGCGGACGCGCCCCCGCGGGTGGCCCGTCTCATGCGCACAGGGGGCGAGATCGGCTGGGGCGACTTCACCCTCGAGCGGCTCACGCCCGCCGCCCTCGTCGTCACCGTGCGCAACTCGCCCTTCGCGGAGGCCTACGGCGTCGCCGATCACCCGGTGTGCCACCTCACGCGCGGTGTCCTCGAGGCGCTGGCAGCTTCCGTGCTCGCGCAGCCAACGGCGGTCGTGGAGACGGCGTGCGCGGCCACCGGCGCGCCCGCATGCCGCTTCGAGACGTTGCCCGACTCACATCTGGCGGGGCGGGCGTGACGGCAGCCACGCTCGTGCACGTGGTGGTGAGCGGCCTCGCCACCGGCAGCATCTACTCGCTGATGGCGCTGAGCCTCGTCATCATCTACAACGCCACGCGCACCCTCAACTTCGCGCAGGGCGAGATGCTCATGGTCACCACCTTCATCGCGTGGTCGGCCACGCGCGCCTTTTCGCTCCCGCTCCCGCTCACCTTCGTGGTGGCGGTGGTCTCCGCGGTGGTGCTCGGCTTCGTGGTGGAGCGTGCCATCATCCGGCGGGCCATCGGCGCCACCCACTGGGACGTCCTCATCATCACCGTGGGCCTGTCGCTCATGCTGCGCGCCGGCGCCGGCCTGCTGTGGTCGCACGACGAGTTCGCCTTCCCGTCCTTCTTCTCCAACAAGCCCTTCGCGCTCGGCGGCGTGCGGGTGGCCCCGGTGTCGCTGGGCGTCATCGGCGGCTCCCTCGCGCTCATGCTCGCTCTCTACGCTCTGTTCACGCACACGCGCCTGGGCCGCGCCATGCGCGCCGTCGCTCAGAATCAGCGCGCGGCGCGGCTGATGGGCATCAGCGTGGAGCGCGTGTACTCGACGAGCTGGGTGCTGGCGGCGGTGGTGGGGGCGGTGGCAGGCGTGCTGGTGGCGCCCGTCGTCTTCCTGTCCTCGAAGATGGGGCTCATCGTCATCAACGGGTTCACCGCCGCCGTCATCGGCGGCTTCGGCTCCATGCCGGGGGCGGTGGTGGGCGGCATGCTCCTCGGTGTCCTCGAGAATCTGGCGCCGCTCTATCTGCCCTCGGGTATCCGGTACTCCGTGCCGTTCGTCGTCCTCGTCGCCATCTTGCTCATCCGTCCCGCGGGACTGCTCGGGACCGTGGAGCGGCGGAAAGTCTGATGCGGCGCTGGGGGCTCGCGGCGGGGGGCGTGGCGCTGCTGGCATGGCCGTGGGTGGCGCCGCGCTACTTCGTCTTTCTCGCGACTCTGGTGCTCGTCAACGCCGTGGTCGCCATCGGCCTCAATCTGCTCTCCGGCTACACCCACCAGCTGTCGTTCGGCCACGCCGGCTTCCTCGCCATCGGCGCCTACACGGCGGCGCTGCTCACGATCCACGCGCCCGTCGTGCCCGTCATCGTGACGCTGGCCCTGGCGGGCGCGCTCACGGCGGCGGTGGGCCTCGCCTTCGGCGTGCCGTGCCTGCGCCTGGGCGGGCTCTATCTCACGATGGCGACGCTGGCCTTCGGCTTCGTGATCACTGAAGTGATCCTGAACCTCGATGGGCTCACGCGCGGCGCGGACGGCCTGCGCGTGCCGACGGCACGTCTCGGACCCTTCGCGCTCGGCAGCGATGCCGCCCGCTACTATCTGGTCGCCGGCGTGTCCGTGCTCATGATCGCGGCCGCGGTCAACATCGTGCGCACGCGGACCGGGCGCGCCTTCCTCGCCATCCGTGAGAGTGAGATCGCCGCGGAGGCCAGCGGCGTCCCGGTCGCCCTCTACAAGACGATCGCCTTCGGGCTCTCCGCCTTTTACACCGGGGTGGCGGGCGGGCTCTTCGCCTTCGTCGTGGGCTACCTGTCGCCGGACGCCTTCGACGTGTTCCTGTCGGTCGACTTCGTGGTGATGATCATCGTGGGCGGCCTCGGCTCGGTCCCGGGCTCCATCGCGGGAGCGGCGGCCGTCACGCTGCTGCACGACTGGCTGGCCGCCTCCCAGAGCTACCGACCGCTCATCTTCGGCGCCATCCTGATCGCCACCACGCTCTTCATGCCCGGCGGCATCGCGCGCGCGCTGAAGCGACGCGAACCCCGCCCCACCGTCGCGAGTTAACGCCATACAGAGGAGGACGTTCATGCGATTGACTCTTTCCATCCTGGCCGCGCTGATGACGGTGACAGCCGCGCTGCCCGCCGCCGCCCAGCAGGGCGTCACCGACAGCGAGATCATGCTCGGCTGCTCCAACTCCTTCACGGGGCCGCTGGCATTCACCGGCGAGCAGGCGACGAAGTTCGGCGTCGATCTCTTTTTCAAGGGAGTCAACGACGCGGGCGGCATTCACGGGCGGAAGGTGCGCACGGTCTACTACGACGACGGCTACAAGCCGCAGGATGCCGTCGCCAACACGCGCAAGCTCGTGGAGCAGGACAAGATCTTCGCCGTCATCGCACCCCAGGGCACGCCGCCCGTGGTGGCCACCCTCGACTACCTCGAGGAAAAC
>JBKKCN010000530.1:0-5674 GCA_046712525.1 Candidatus Rokuibacteriota bacterium | reverse complement strand
AAGCCAGTCGGCGATATGGGCGGTCACCTTGCGCACGTCGCCGGGCGGATTCTCGCTCGGGCGCTTGATCATCTCACTCACGAGCGCCAGCCACTCCGCCCGTCGTTCGTCTATCTGCGTGGTCACGTCGGTCCGCGTCTCCATGCTCAGTACCCCGTTCGAAGTCGACCACGTTGCGCAGCGGCTCGTGTCGTCGCCAGCGGGCGACGTTGTCCAGGAAGACGTCCGCCACGCGGCGGGCGTAGTCGGCGGGCTCACCCGCCACGTGCGGCGTCAGGATCACGTTGGGCAGCGTCCACAAGGGACTGTGGGCGGGCAGCGGCTCCTCGTCGAAGACGTCGAGCGCCGCGCCCGCGATGACGCCCTCGCGCAGCGCCGTGATGAGCGCGCCCTCGTCCACCACGCTGCCGCGCGCGATGTTGATCAGGAAGCCCGTTCGCTTCATGGCGCGCAGCTCGGCGGCGCCCATCATGCCGCGTGTCGCCTCCGTCACCGGCACCACGAGCACAACGAAATCACAGCGCGGCAGCGCCTCGCGCAGGCGGTCGGCGGTCATGACTTCACGCGCGCCCTCCACCGGCCCCGGCGTCCGCTTGATGGCGAGGACGTTCATGCCGAAGGCCGCGGCCCGGCGTGAGATCTCGGCGCCGATGGCACCCGCGCCCACGACACCGAGCGTCCTGCCCGCCAGCGGCAGCGCCAGACGCTGCTCCCAGGTGCGCGTCTGCTGGTCGCGCAGCATCCGGGGGAAATCCCATTGCAGCATGACGATGACGCCGAGCGCGTAGTCGGCCATGAGATCGACGTGGATGCCCCGCGTGTTCGTGACCACGACGTCCGCGAGCAGGTCACGCGCGGGGAGCAGCTGCTCCGCCCCCGCGCTCGTGAGCTGGATCCACCGCAGGCGCTTGGCGCGTGGCAGCACCTCCAGCGGCAGCTTCCACGCGATCACGGCCTCTGCTGCGTCGACGTGGCGCTCGAGGGTGGCGTCGTCGAATCCCGCCGCAATGTCGAGGTCGGGGGCGGCGGCGCCGATAAAGCCGCGCAGCTCGTCGGCCCGGCGGTGGTAGATGAGCAGCTTCATCCCTTGACCGCGCCGCCCGTGAGACCGCTCACGTAGTAGTCGAGGAAGAAGACGTAGGCGACCACGATGGGGAGGGCGCCGATGATACCGCCTGCCATCAGCGAGCCCCAGAAGTAGATGTCGCCGCGGATGAGCTCCGAGGTCACGCCTACCGTGATCGTCTTGTTGACACCGGAGGAGACGAACACGAGCGCATAGAGGAACTCGTTCCACGAGAAGGTGAAGGAGAACAAGATGGCGCACACGATGCCCGGGAGCGCGATGGGCAGCACCACGCGGATGAGCGCCTGCAGGCGGTTGCAGCCGTCGATCATCGCGCACTCCTCGATCTCCTTGGGAATGGTCCGGAAATATCCCATGAGGAGCCACGTGTTGAAGGGCACGAGGAACGTCGGGTACGTCAGGATGAGCGCCCACGGCGTGTCGGCGACACCGAGCTTGGTCACCACGATGGCGAGCGGAATGAAGAGCAGGGCGGGGGGAACGAGATACGTGATGAAGATCCCCACGCCGAACGTCGACACGCCGCGAAAGCGCAGGCGGGCGATGGCGTAGGCGGCAAGGATTCCCACCGCCACCGACACCACCACCGTGGACACGCTCACGAAGAGCGTGTTCCAGAACCAGCGCGGGAAGAGCGTCTCCGTGAGCAGAAAGCGATAGTGCTTCAGCGTGGCGCCCTCGCGGATCCAGAAGGGCACGGAGTCGAGGTCGTACAGCTCGGGATCGCCCTTCAGCGAGGTGACGACCATGTAATAGAAGGGAAAGAGCGCGAAGAGGACGAAGGGGGTCACGCCCCCGTACAGCACGAGCGTCCGCCACCGCCGGCGCGCCGTCAGCCCCAGCCTACTCATACGCCGTCTGCCGCCGCACGAGCCGGAGCTGGATCACCACCACCGCCACCAGGAGGGGGAACAGGAAGAGCGAGATGGCCGCGCCCTCGCTGAGCCGGCCGCTCTGCATGCCCGCCTGGTGCGCGAGGGTGGAGAAGAGATGCGTGGAGTTCATGGGCCCGCCGCGCGTCATGAGGTAGACGATGTTGAAATCGGCGAGGGTGAGGATGGTGGAGAAGAGGACGACCACGCTCAGCACCGGCTTCACGAGGGGCAGCGTGACGTGGCGGAATGTGCCCCACGTGCCGGCGCCGTCCGTCTCCGCCGCCTCGTAGTACTCCTTCGGGATCGCCACCAGCCCCGCCAGGATCGTGACCGCGAAGAAGGGCAGGCCGCGCCACGTGTTCACTACGATGATGGCGAGGCGGGCGAGCCACGGGTCGGACAGCCACGGGACGTCGACGGTGATGAGCCCGAGCGTGCGGCCCGTCCAGTTGAAGACGCTGTAGGTGGGCTCGAACATCCACCACCACGCCAGCGTCGAGAGCGCCGTCGGAATGACGAAGGGCAACAGGATGGCGCCGCGGATGAGCCGCCGGAAGCGCGTGATGGAGAGCAGCAGCAGCGCGAGCGTGAAGCCGAACACCACCTTCAGGGCGACGGCGCCGACGGTGTACAAGAGCGAATTCACGAGCGTCTGCTGGAAGGCGCCGTTGTGCACGAGGCGGATGAAGTTGGCGAGGCCCACGAAGGGCCCCGCCCGCCCTACCCACGTTTCCGTCACGCTGAACCACAGCGCGAGCACGAAGGGAAAGCCGATCAATCCGAAGATGAGCACGGCGGCGGGGGCGGTGAACAGGTAGCCGGTCACCGCCTCCGCCGGCACGCGCCGGCGCGCCCGTATCACGGCCGCACGTCGACGAACGGACTCCTCAGCCCGTGATCCGCTTGCGGCCCGCGTGCACCTCGGTGATCTCCTGCTCCGCCCACGCGATGGCGTCCTTCGTGCTCATCTTGTCGGTGGCGGCGCGGGCGAACATCTCGGGAATCGTGTGCAGCGCCAGCACCACCTGGGAGGCCGCCGTCTGCGGCCCGGGGTACCCGGGCGGGTGCGTGTACTTCATGATGTCCTTCACGAACTTGTACTTTGGATTGCTGTTCCAGATGGGATGACCCGTCATCTTCTCGAGGAAGGGCACGTTGTAGCCCGCGCTCGTCTCGATGAACTTGGATTGCTGAGCCTCGTCGTAATGGAAGCGCAGGAAGTCCTTGGCGGCGTCCGCGTGCTTGGAGAACTTGAACACGCCGAGCATGCCGTAGTTGGCGGAGGTGGCGCGCTCGACGGGCCCGCGCGGCGGCAGCGCATGATCCATCACCTCGTGGATGAGGCGCTCGCTGCCACGGACCTTGATGGCCTGCTTCTTCGCCGCCTCGTAGGCGCTGGTGGGATTGAAGATGAAGGCGCACTTGCCGGCGTTCATGCAGCGGTTGTTGTTGGAGTCGTCCCAGGAGAGGACCTCCTGCTCCATGCAGTCCTTGTAGAAGCGCTTCATGAACTCCACGGCTTCCACGGTCTTCGGGTTGTTGATGGTGACCGTCTTGCCGTCCTTGGCCACGTAGCTGGAGCCGTACGACCACAAGAGGCCGCGCGTGGCAAAGTTCGCGTCGTCGGAGGCGGCAAGCGCGATGCCGATGGGGTTGCCCTGCGCCTTCAGCTTCCTGCCCGCCCGGTAGAGGTCCTCCCACGTGTCGGGCACCTTCTCGCCCACTTTCTCCAGCAGATCCGTGCGATAGGTCATGGGCCATGTCACCGCGTACCAGGGCACGGCTTTCCACACGCCGCGGATCTTGAAGTCCTCGGGGTTCGCCCACGGCCCGAGCTTGCGGCCCACTTCGTCGGCCACGTCGTTGACGTCGACGAGGTGGTCGAAGTACAGGTCCTGGTCGCCGATCCACAGCATCGCGATGTCGGCGCCCGCCTGCGCGGTGACCACGGCCGCCTTCTTCGCGTTGAGCTGGCCCGTGGGCACGGCGTCGATGGCGACGGTGGCGCGATTCTGCTTGCCCCACTCCTCGCCCTGCCGCTTCAGCTCGGCGTCGGAGGCAGGCACGAAGTGCGAGGACTTGATGAAGTGCAGCTCGCGCGTCTGCGCCACCGCCGGCGCCTGTCGCAGGGCGAGGATGCCCGCGAGGCCGGCGGCGCCGCCCGCCACCACTTGGCGGCGCGTCACGAAGGTACGGGAGCGGGAGGGCTCGTTGCTCGGTGTCGTCATAGCGTTGCTCTCCTTGGGCCCGGCGTTGGTCACGGGGCCGCGATCACGGCGTCGGCGTCGATTTCGATGAGGGCGCCGTCTCGAATGAGCTGATCCACGCGCACGAGCGTGCTCGCAGGATACTTACCTTCCGTCCAGAACTTCGAGCGCACGTCGTGGATGTCGCGCAGCGAGAGCGCGTCCACCTGGGTCACGTACACCCGCACGCGCACGATGTCGTCCATGGTGCCGCCCTCGCGGGTGAGGACGTCCCGGATGTTCTCCAGCGTCTGCTGCGTCTGCTCCCGCATCGTCCGCCCCGCCAGCGTGTTGTCAGGCTTCATGCCGACCTTACCGGAGATGAACAGCATCACGCATTCCTTGAGCTGCACCTTCACGGCGTCGCAGAACACGGCGGGCACGCTCGTGCCCTTGAGGGCCTCGATGCCGCGCCCGCGCTCCTTGGTGAGATTGATGAACGTCTTTTGCATGTGCCGTCGTCTCCCTTGCGTAGAGCTTCGGGTCGGGGCTGGTCGGCGCTGACGGACAGCCTGGGCGAACGGCGGGAGTATGCAGTTGTCCCATGAGGCTGTCAACTGTTGACCGGACGGGCGGACAACATGCTATCGTCCTGCGCCGATGCGCGTGCCCATCCCGAAGTACTTCACGGTGAAGTCGGTCATCGAGGCCCGGCTGGATCGCGAGTTCGCGCCCGGCCAGAAGCTGCCCTCGGAGACGAGCTTCTGCGCCGACTTCGACGTCAGCCGCGTCACCATCCAGCAGGCGCTCGCGCTCCTCGCCAAGGAAGGCCGCATCCGCCGCCGGCAGGGCGCGGGGACGTTCTACGTCGGCCCCTCGGCGCCGCGCACGGAGACGCGGCCCAGCGAGCTGCTCGAATCCGTGATGAAGCAGCGCGAGAGCGCCTTCACGCGCGTGGTGCGCAAGGGCGTGGTGCCGGCGCCGCCGCGCGTGGCGGAGCGGCTGCGGCTACCCACGGGCGTCCCGGTGGTGGCGCTCGACCGCGTGGGCTTCGTGGACCACGAGCCCACCGTCTTCATCAACGCCTTCCTGCCCTACGACGTCGGCATGCGCGTGTACGACGCGGAAACGACGCTCACTCACACGACGCTCGCCTCGCTCTTGCACGACACGCACCGCGTGCGCCTGCACAAGGTCGTGCAGACCATCGGCGCCAGCCTCGCCGACCCCGCCTTCGCGGCCGCGCTCGGCCTCGAAGTGGGCGCCCCCGTGCTCGAGGGCGAGCGGACCTACTACGACGCGGCGGGCGCACCCGTGTTCTTTTCGATCACGTTCTACCGGGCCGACCGTCACCGCTTCGCGGTGACCCTCAAGAAATGGCGCTGAGGAAAGGATTTCCGGGTCAACGCGGATCACAGTGGGCCTCGGGAGGCACTTCGGGGTAGCGGCGGCAGGAACGCGGAGATGATCTTGAGCTTCAGATACTCCTCGTCACGGTAGCCATACGCGCGTCGCTGGAGCACGCG
>JBKKCN010000529.1:0-2816 GCA_046712525.1 Candidatus Rokuibacteriota bacterium | reverse complement strand
GCGCGTCGGTCTTCGATACGGTGGTGAGCGGACTCGTCTTCTGCAGCGTGGCGGACGTCGCCACCGGGCTCGCCGAGGTGCGGCGGGTGCTGCGCCCCGACGGGACTCTGCGCATGATCGAGCACGTGCGCGCCACCCAGCCGTGGAAAGCGCGCTTCCAGGACCGCTTCGAGCGCGCCTGGATGCGATGCACGGGCGGCTGTCACTGGAACCGCGATACCGAGGGCGCGGTGCGGCGCGCCGGGTTCGCCATCGATCCCGCCACGCTGCGCGCGCGCGGCGAGATGCGCCGCTTCGCGGCGAAGGCTTTGACGTCGCCCCCTACAATGGAGCCATGAGCCCGTCACGCCGCCGGCCCTCGCAGGCGCCGCCCGACCTCAGCCAGTACGGAATGCTGGCGGAGTACAATCGCAAGCGCCGCTTCGACGTGACACCGGAGCCCGCCGGCAAGCCCGCGCGCCGCAAGAAAACCGCCGGTCGCAAGCTGCAGTTCGTCGTGCAGAAGCATCGGGCCAGCCATCTGCACTACGACGTCCGTCTCGAGCACGAGGGCGTGATGCTGTCGTGGGCGGTGCCCAAGGGGCCGTCGCCCGATCCGGCCGTGCGGCGCCTCGCCATGATGACGGAGCCGCACCCGATGGACTACAACGAGTTCGAGGGCGTCATTCCGGAGGGCGAGTACGGTGGCGGCACCGTGATGATCTGGGATCGCGGGACGTGGACGCCGGAGAGCCCGGACGTGAACCGTGCCCTCGCCAAGGGCGACCTGAAGTTCACGCTGCACGGCCGCAAGCTGAAGGGCTCGTGGGTGCTCGTGCGCACGCGCGACCGGCAGTGGCTGCTCATCAAGCACCGCGACGCTTTCGCCTCCCCCACCACCGACCTCACGGTGCAGAATCCGCTCTCCGCCGTCTCCCGCCGCACGATGGCGGGCATCGCGCGCGCGGCGGGCGCCACCCCGGATCAGCTCGCCAAGGCCGCCGCTGCCGATCCTCCGCGCGCCTCCACGCGCACCGCCTAGCTCCCTTCCATGCCGCGCGTGCCCTTCCGCGTCGCCCCCATGCTGGCGACGCTGGTGGGCGAGCCCTTCCACCTTCCGGGGTGGATCTACGAGGAGAAGTACGACGGCTTCCGGTTCATCGCCTACAAGGAAGGCCGCACCGTCACGCTCCTCACGCGCAACATGAAGGACCGTACGGCGGAATTTCCCGCCGTGACCGCCGCCATCGCGGCGCTGCCCGCGCCCACGCTGGCTCTCGACGGCGAGGTGGTCGCGCTCGACGACAAAGGCATCTCGCGCTTCCAGCTCCTGCAGCGCCATCTGCTCGGCGAGC
Organism: Candidatus Rokuibacteriota bacterium; assembly: GCA_046712525.1. Classification (GTDB taxonomy): domain Bacteria; phylum Methylomirabilota; class Methylomirabilia; order Rokubacteriales; family CSP1-6; genus JBBDXO01. The sequence continues at coordinate 1,482 of JBKKCN010000529.1, read as the reverse complement.
GCGACTCGCCTCCCGTCTTCGCCGTCTTCGACTGCCTCTACGCGCGCGGCCGGGACCTGCGCGCCGCTCCCCTGCGCGAACGGCGCCGCGTGCTCCAGGCGGAGGTGGGCTCGCGCGCGCTGATACCGCTCGCGCGCCGTCTGCCCGGCGACGGCTTCGAGGCGTTCGCGGAGGCGCGCCGGCGCGGCATGGAGGGGATCGTCGCCAAGGATCCGGAGTCGCTGTATCGCGCGGGCGCGCGCTCACCGGCGTGGCGCAAGGTGAAGGTGCGCGCGGAGGAGGAATTCGTCGTGGGTGGCTTCACGGCGCCGGGCGGCGCGCGCACGCACTTCGGCGCGCTGCTGGTGGGCGCGTACGAAGGAGGCGCGCTGCGCTACGCGGGGAAGGTGGGCACGGGCTTCACGGCGCGCTCGCTCACCGATCTGCGGCGCCGCTTCGCGCCACTGGTACGCGAGAGCTCACCGTTCACGGACGCGCCGCGCGAGCGCCGTGTCACGTGGCTGGAGCCCAAGCTGGTCGCTCAGATCGGCTTCACGGAGCGGACCGGCGATGGCAAGCTGCGCCATCCCGTCTTCCTCGGCCTGCGCGAGGACAAGCGACCGCGCGAGGTGCGCTGGCCTCAGACGGCGTAGCGCCCGCGGATCAACTCCAGCACGCGCCGGCGTGACTCCGCCGGGGTCAGGCTCGCGGCCTCCACCCCTTCGATCTCCGTCGCCAGCTCGGGATCCTTGATCATGTCTCGGATCCACGCCGAGTAGTGACGCTTGCCGAGGTGGTGCGCCCACGTGCCCTCGTCCACGCCGTCCGCGAGCTCCACGAAACGCGCGAGGTTCGCCGCGCGGAGGTTCAGCGCTTCCTGGGGGCCGCGGAAGAAGAAGCTGCGGTCGGGCGGAAGCTCGCCCTCGGTGTACTTGCGAATGTGCCGGCGATGCTGCACACGCGCGCGCGCGACGCGAAAGCGAACGGCGTGCGGCGGTGACGCCAGCCACGCGAGGGCCGCTTCTCCGCGTTCGAGAGGCCCGCCGTCCACGCTCGGCGCCTTCGGGGTTGGCTGCGGCCGTGACCGCAGCACGGCGTGCACGCCCTCGTTGAAGGCCTCGATCTGCGTGGAGGCGACGGCGTTCACCTGGGGCAGCGCCGGTGACGCGAGCTTGTCGGCCGATAGCGTGATGAGGCAGAAGGACTCGGGGCCGGAGCGTAGCAGCTCGGCGGCCGGTGAGCCGTCGGCGGGCATCACGTGGTGCGCCTCGTCGATGATGAGCCAGTGGGGCAGGCCCGAGCTCGAGCGCACCGCCGTCACCGCGGCGAGGATCTTCGTCGCGTAGCCCACCTTCTCGGGCTGGGTCATCGCGCTCAGGTTGAGCACGAGACTCGTGCGCGGCTGGCGCAGGAGCTGGCTCACTTCTTCGGCCGTCGGCAGCGTCTGCTCGGCCTTGCCTCCGAGCACCACCACGCCTTCCAGCTCGGACAGCGTCTGGTAGT
>JBKKCN010000528.1:0-5811 GCA_046712525.1 Candidatus Rokuibacteriota bacterium | reverse complement strand
GCCCCGGCGCGCCCCCCTTTTACGCCCCCCCCCCGCCCGCGGGGGGGGGGGCCGGGGGGCCCCTGCGCGCCCCCCCATGTACATCAATTAAGAAAGTTCAGGCCGAGCCCGTGCTGTAGACGAACGTCCGCCGAGTCGGGTGACTTGGGGCCCTCCGAGGTCTACTAATCCCCGCCCGGCGTGGCCGTAGCGGGCGTGGGTTGCCGCCACTTGCGCCAGAAGAAGATGCCGGACAGCGGGTGGTTCGCGAGCGACCTCTGCGCGCCCTCCATGTACAGGTAGATGACGGGCGTGATGTAGAGAGTCAGGAGCTGCGAGACGAGGAGGCCGCCCACGACGGACAGGCCCAGCGGCCGGCGCGCATCGGCCCCGGCACCGATACCAAGTGCGATCGGCAGCGCGCCCAGCATGGCCGCCATCGTGGTCATCATGATGGGACGGAAGCGGAGCAGGCAACCCTGGTAGATCGCCTCCGCGGGGCTCATGCCCGAACGCTCGGCTTCCAGCGCGAAGTCGATCATCATGATGGCGTTCTTCTTCACGATGCCCACGAGCATGATCATCCCGACGAAGCCGTAGATGTTCAGCTCCAGCCCGAACACCATGAGCGTGGCGAGCGCGCCCACGCCCGCCGAGGGCAGGCCCGAGAGGATGGTGAGCGGGTGGATGAAGCTCTCGTAGAGCACGCCGAGGATCAGGTAGATCACGAGGATGGTGATGAGCAGCAGCATCCCCTGTCCCTTCAGCGAGTCCTGGAAGGCCTGGGCCGTGCCCTGGAAGCTGACGTTCAGCGTGGCGGGCGGGCGCAGCTCACGCTGCACGGCCTCGACCTGCGCCACTGCATCGCTGAGCGACACCCCGAGCTTGGGGTTGAACGAGATCGTCACCGACGGGAGCTGACCGAGGTGGGTCACCGTGAGCGGCCCCACCCCGGGCACGAGCCGCGCCACAGCGTCGAGCGGCACGAGCCGGCCCGTGCCCGAGCGCACGTAGAGCTGCGCGAGCGCCGTCTGGTCCTCGCGATACTTTGGATCGAGCTCGAGGATGACGCGGTACTGGTTGGTCGGCGTGTAGATCGTGGAGACGTGCTTGTTTCCGTAGGCGCTGCCGAGGGCGGACTCGATCTGGTCGACCGTTACGCCGAGCGCCGAGGCCTTGTCGCGATTGATGTCCACGATGACCTGGGGCTCGTGATCTGCAGATCCGTGTTGACGTCCTGCAGCCCGGGCAGCTGTCGTATCCGGTCCGTGAGCAGGGGAGCCCAGTGGTAGAGCTCCTGAAGGTCGTTGGACTGCAGCGTGTACTGGTAGAGCGCCTTGGTGAGCTGGCCGCCGATGCGGATCGTCGGCAGCAGCTGCGGATAGACGCGGATGCCGGGGATCTGCGCCAGCTCCGGCCGCAGCTGCTCGATGACCGCCTGCGCGTGAGGCCGCTCGGCCCGCGGCTTGAGTCGGATGAAGATGCGCCCCGTGTTCGACACGACGTTGGAGCCGCTGGCGCCGATGAAGGACATGAATTGCTCGACGTGGGGATTGCGCCGCACGACGTCCGCCACCGCCTGCTGGCGCGCCGCCATGGCGTCGAACGACACGTCCTGCGCCGCCTCCGTGAAGGCGAAAATCGATCCCGTGTCCTCGGTGGGGATGAACCCCTTCGGGATCACCATGAAGAGGTAGGTGGTCAGCACGAAGGTGCCGAGGAGTACCACCATCGTGGTGCGGCGATGGCGCAGCGTCCACCGCAACGTCACGTCGTAGGCATGCAGCAGCCCGTCGAAGAATCGCTCCGAGGCACGGTAGAGCCGGTTGCCGCCTCCCGGGTGCGACGCCTTCAGAAACCGGCTCGCCAGCATGGGCGTGAGTGTGAGTGACACGATGCCGGACACGATGACCGCCGTCATGATGACGACGGCGAATTCCTGGAGCAGTCGTCCCACCACGCCGCCCATGAACAGCACCGGGATGAACACGGCCGCCAGCGAGACCGTCATGGACATGATCGTGAAGGCGATCTCGCGCGAGCCCTTGAGCGCCGCCTCCATGCGCCCCATGCCCGCTTCCATGTGGCGCACGATGTTTTCCAGCATGACGACGGCGTCGTCCACGACGAAGCCGACGCAGAGCGTGAGCGCCATCAGCGAGATGATGTCGATCGTGTAGCCGAGGACGTACATGACGGCGAAGGTGCCGATGATGGACAGCGGCACCGCCAGGCTCGGAATGACGGTGGCCGAGACGTTGCGCAGGAACACGAAGATCACCATGATGACGAGCCCGATGGTCAGGAACAGCGTGAACTGGACTTCGTGCACCGACTCCCGGATGCCCACGGAGCGGTCGTACACGACGTTGAGGTTCACGGCCGCGGGCAGCTGCTGGCGGAACGACGGCAGCAGCGCGCGCACGGCGTCCACCACCTCGATGGCGTTGGTGCCCGGCTGCCGCTGCACGGCAAGCACGACCGCGCGCTCCGCGTTGAACCAGCTCGCCACCTTGTCGCTCTCCACGCCGTCGATGACGGTCCCGATCTCCTGCAGGCGCACAGGCGAGCCGTTGCGGTAGGCGACCACGAGCGGCCGGTAGGCGGCGGCGTCCATGAGCTGTCCCGTCGCCTGCACGTTGACGGCCTGGTGGGGACCGTACAGCGTGCCCGTGGGCTTGTTCACGTTGGCGCGCGCGATCGCCTGCTCCACCTCGTCGATACCGATGCCCCGCGCCGCGAGCGCGCGCGGATCGACCTGCACGCGCACGGCGTACTTCTGGGAGCCGAAGATCGTGACCTGCGCCACGCCGCTGATCGTCGAGATGCGCTGGGCGAGATTCGTCTGCGCATACTCATCCACCGTGTACAGCGGCAGAGTGGGGGAGCTGAGCGCCAGGTAGATGACGGGCTGGTCCGCGGGGTTCACCTTCTGGTACGTGGGAGGCGTCGGCATGCCGGGGGGCAGGAGGGGAGCGGCCTTGGCGATGGCCGCTTGCACGTCCTGCGCGGCGCCGTCGATGTCGCGGCTGAGCGTGAACTGGATGGTGATCTGCGTGGCGCCCAGCGCGCTCGTGGACGTCATGGAGTCGATGCCGGCGATGGTCGTGAACTGCCGCTCGAGGGGCGTGGCCACCGCGGAGGCCATTGTCTCGGCGCTCGCGCCCGGGAGCGCGGCGGCCACCTGGATGGTGGGAAAGTCCACGTTCGGCAGGTCGTTCACGGGAAGGAGGCGGTACGCCATCAAGCCGAAGAGGACGATGGCCGACATCAGGAGCGTGGTGAGGACGGGCCGGCGGATGTACAGCTCTGGGTTCACGACGACCTCGGCGGCTTGATCTCCACGCGCGCTCCCGGCACGAGCCGGAGCTGGCCGTCGGTCACGATGCGCTCACCAGGCGAAAGGCCGTTGTCGATGACGACTTCACGGGCGAGACGGCGGCCGACCTTCACTTGCCGCGCCTCCACGGTGAGGTCCGGCTTCACCACGAAGACGAACGAGCCCTGCTGCCCGGCCTGCACGGCCTCCGAGGGCACGACCACCGCGCTCTCCGTCGTCAACAGGAGGACGACCTCCACGAACTGTCCCGGCCACAGCGCGTTGTCGGCGTTCGGGAAGGTGGCCTTGAGCTGGATGGTGCCCGTCGTGGGATCCACGGTGTTGTTGACGAAGGTCAACGCTCCCGCGGCGGTCCGCTTGCCGCCGTCGATGTGCGCCTCCACCTTCAGCGTGCCCTGGCCGCGGTAGGTGTTGATGGCGGCGAGCTGGTGCTCGGGCACGGAGAACGAGACGTGGATGGGCTGCACCTGGGCGATGACGACGAGCGGCGTCTCCTCGCCGGTCTTCACCACGTTGCCGGGCTGCACGAGGAGATTGCCCGTGCGGCCGTTGATGGGCGCGTGGATCGTGGTGTACGCGAGCTGCAGCCGGGCAGCCTCCTGCATCGCCTCGTTGCCCTTGATGGCGGCCTGCGCGTTCTCGACCGCGGCCTCTGCTGCGCGCACGGAGGCGCGCGCGTTGTCGACCGCGGCGCGGTCGGCCTGCACGACCGCCTGCAGGGTGGCGAGGTTCGTGCGCACCTGGTCGTACTGCTCGCGCGCGATGAAGTCCTTCGCGACGAGGTCGCGATAGCGCTGCTCCTGCACGCGCGCATTCTCGACCTGCGCCTGGTCGCGCTCGAGGTTCGCCAGCGCCTGCGTGACGTCGGCCTCCCGCTGTCCGCGCGCCGCCTCCGCTTGCCGGACCTGCGCCGCGTCGCGGGCGAGATTGGCCTCGCTCTGTCGCAGCGCGGCCTCGAACGGCCGCGGATCGATCGTGATGAGGAGATCGCCGCGCTTGACCTCGCGCCCCTCGGTGAAGTGCACCTTCGTGATCTGGCCGGCGATCTGCGACTTGACGCTCACGGTGGAGTACGCCTGCACATTGCCCACCGTGCTGACCTTCAGCGGGACCATCTTCTGCTCCGCGGTGGCCACGCCCACGGGCACGGCCGGCCGCTGCGGCGGCGCCGCCGGCGCCTGGGCGCCTCCGGCCCGATCCGAGCAGCCCGCCGACAACGCCGCCGCGCCCAGGAGAAGAAGCCCGCCGCCGACGCCTCGCATCAGACCGAGACCTCGCTCGCCGCTTCCACCAGCGCTTCGAGTCCTTTGACCACGCGTTGCCGGTCGCCGGCTGACATCCGCTTGAGCACGGCTTCCATGCCGCGCATCTGCATCGTGTGCAGCTCGTGGACGAGCGTCTTGCCCTGCGCGGTCAGCTCCAGCACGTACACGCGGCGATCGGCCGGGTCGTCGCCGCGGACGACGAACTCCTTCTGCTCCAGACGATCGATGATGTGGGTGACGGCGGGCAGCGTGACGCCGAAGTTCTTGGCGACGTCGCCCATGTGACAGCCGGGCCGCTCGCGCAGGAAAAACAGCACCTGCGACTGCGCATAGGTGAGGTCGAGCGCGGAGGCTCGCTGCCATAGCAGCTGCCGGAAGGTGGTGCTGCCGAGGGCGTTCAGGAGGTCGAGGAGGCGCTGGGCCTCGCGGGCACGACTGCCTCCGTTGGTGGCGGCCATCGTGCTGATAATCGACTCCCTTAACACTTTAGTCAATAAGGTTTCTCCGCTACGGCGCCGTGAGCCTTCCCGCCACCGTGAAGCGGCCGTTGCCCTGCGGTGTCACCACCACCGCCTCCGCGGTGCCGAGGGACACGCCCGTGAGCGCGGAGATAGTGGAGCCGTGCGAGACGAGCACCAGGTTGCCGCCCGTGCGCCGCTCGCCGACGAGCGCGCGCATCTGGCGCACCTGGTCATCGCGCGCTTCCGGCCGCCCGAACAGATTCCCCAGCGGTAACCACACCTCCGCGGTGCCGAAGGCGAGCCGTGCCGTCTCCACGCACCGGCACCACGGGCTCGAGAGCACGCGGTCGACCGCGATGCGGTGCGCGCGGAAGGCCTCACCAAGCAGTCGTGCGTCGCGGCGGCCGTCGTCGGTGAGGTTGCGCTGGGTCGAGCAGTCGTCGAGGCGCATGCCCGGCGGATCGCCGACGCCCGGGGTGGTGATGGCGTGGCGAACGAGGACGACCTGACCGCCGCCTTCGAGCAGCGCCCACACCTTGGGATCGGCCAAGGCGCCTGCGGGCAGCGTAAGCATCACGACGGCGACGAGCGCGAGCAGGCGAAGGGTCCGGCGCATGACGCCCAGTGTACGACTCAGATCTGGGTGCGCTAGAGACTCCGGTACGGCTGGCCCCAGCGCTCCGCGTACACGATGTCGGCGAGGGCGCCGCGGCCGACGGGGCCGAATTTCCCCACGGGGTAGCCGATGGGAAGGATGGCGTAGGAG
>JBKKCN010000527.1:0-6106 GCA_046712525.1 Candidatus Rokuibacteriota bacterium | reverse complement strand
CCGTCGAGAAAGGCGGCGACGTCCACGTCGGGTCCGAGTGCCTGCACACCCGCCCAGCACGCGGCCCCGTAGCCGCGCCGCGGCTCGACGACCACGCGCGCGCCGGCACGGGTGGCGACGGCCGCTGTCGCGTCGGTCGAGCCGTTGTCCACGACGATGACCTCGTGGATCGCGGCGCGCGGCACGCGCCGGACCACGTCGCCGATGACGACGGCTTCGTCGAGCGCGGGAATGATCAGAGTCACCTGCATTTCAGCCTGCTCAGGCGCACGTGACGACGGTCGTGCAGGCGCTGCCGGTCTTCAGCAGCTCCCGCGAGGCCGCGGGCGCCCAGTCGAGGTCCACCCTCTGGCCACGCACGAGTGGGCAGTAGGGGTCGGGTTGCTCGACGCCTCCCGCCAGCTCGCGCCGCCCGGCGCAGCCGCCGTGGCAGGTGTAGACGAAGGGACAACCCCGGCACGCCTCGGGGATCTGCCGCACGCGAGCGAACTGGGGCGAGCCGAGCACACCGGCCGCACCCGCCTCAGCCAGGTCGGCAAGGCGCAGGTCGGACTTGTTCCAGTAGACGCACGGCACGACGTCACCCCGCGGCGTGATGCGCACGGTCTGGCGGCCACACCCCGTTCCGTCCTTGAATGGTTCGCCGAGGACGGCGTTGAGAATCGGCTCCGTCGTGCTGACCAGCCGCGTGTGTGCCAGGAGGCGGCGAAACCCGTCCCAGAACTCCTCGTACGACAGCGTGAAGGCATCGGTCTTGACGGGCTGGTACACGTTCACCCTGTAGAGCGCCCCCAGGGCGAAAGCCACCTTCGCGATCTCCGAGAGACGGCGATAGTTCGTCCGCATCATCACCGTGAGGACGGTCACCGTGATCCCCAGCCCGGCGGCGCGTTCGACGGCGGCCATCACCCGCTTCCAGTTGCCGCGGCCACGGAACGCGTCCTGCTCGGCTTCCGTCGGAAAGTCGAGCGAGACTTCGACCTCGCGAAACCTGCCGAGCGTTTCTTCGGACGAGCGTTCGATCGTGAAGCCGTTGGAGGTCAGAGAGAGCTTGACGCCGCGGGCGGCGAGGCCGGCGACGATGGTCTCGTAATCCGGATGCAGGCCGTTCTCACCGGTGCCCAGATTGATCGAGCGGACCGGGAGCGCATCGCAGACGCCGGTCACGTCAGCGAGGGTGAGGTGATCGACCCGATCCGTGTCCCGATAGCAGTGGGCGCAGGCGAGGTCACACGCATTGGTCAGACCCACACCGAGACTGAAGTCCATGTGAACCCCCTTGAAACACAAGTGTCGATCGGAGCGCCGAGGCTAACACCGTATATCCACGAAATGTCACACCACGTGTGAAATATCGTGGGCGATCCACGTTCACGTCCTCCCGCGCTCGAGGCGCAGCCGATCCGCGCACTCGAGCAGCGCATCGTAGTCCAGCATCGAGATGAGTCCGTAGACTGCCGTCCCATCGGTCCAGAAGACCGTGTGGTAGCCCTTCTGCTCATAACGTCGGTACGCATGGCCGCGATAGGCGACCTGCGTGCCGCCCAGAGCGGCACCGTCCGCGGGACGCGGCACCATGAACACCGACATGAGGACATGACCCTTCGCGTACAGGAGATAGGCGGCGCCGCGCTCGTGAGCGTCGGCCAGGCGCGCGCCGACGAGACGGACGCCGGCCGCCGAGTAGTCCGGAACGACGACGCGGAGGCCCGCCTTTTGCCTGAACCATTCGGCGATCTCGGTGGGGTCGTGCGAGGTCAGCTCCGCCGGGCGATCGAGCTGAGCGTAGGCGATGTGCTTGTCGACGAGCGCCGCGACCAGCGGCGGCGACGATCGCCACGAGGGGAGCATCATCGCGACCGCGAACACGATGGCCGCCGCCGCTGCTGCCAGCGGCAGGCGCCGCCAGTGTGACCATCGAGCCCGTTGTCGCTCCCGCCGAATGTCCGCGTGGATGCGGTCACGCAGCTCGGCCGGCGCTGTTTCGCGGGCCTGACGGCGCAGCAGGCGGCGATCCGCTCGTTCGCGGCGTGCGAGGGCGCCGCAGCGGCGGCATTCCGCGCCGTGCGCGTCGCCGTCGGCCGTCAGCGCTACCGACAGCTCGCCATCGACGTAGGCCTGCAGCCGCGCCTCGAATTCGGCACACGTCATTCCGTGTCCCTCGCATAGCCGTGCTCTCTGGCGAAGCCTGCCAATGCCCGGCGTAGCAGGGCGCGCCCCCGCGACAAGCGGGACATCACCGTGCCCACGGGACAACCAAGGGCCTGCGCGACCTCTTTATAGGTGAGGCCTTCGAGATCGGCGAGGATGACGGCTTCCCGGTAGGCGAGAGGCAGCGCACGCAGCGCGCGATCCACGTCTCCGTGCAACACCGTGTGGAGGTACTCCTCCTCGGGATCGTGACCTGCGGGCCACTCCGCCGCCGCGCCACCCGGGGCCTCCATCGAGGTCGCGTCCACGTCGAGCACCTCGCGCCCCTCCCGCCGCGCCCGATTGAGAAAGACGTTGCGAAGGATCGTGAACAGCCAGGCGCGGCAGTTCGTCCCGCGCTCGAAGGTGTCGAATGCCCGGAATGCGCGCAGGCACGTCTCCTGGACGACGTCCTCTGCTTCCGCCCGGTGGCGGGTCAGCCGAAGGGCGGCATGATACAGCGAGTCGAGGTGGACAAGCGCCACGTCTTCGAAGTCGTCCAGGGCCCTGACCTCCGATCAACTCTATAACCCCCCGGTCGATCCATCTATTCCCGACTCACCGCAGGAGTCGAGGAGGTCGCCGACGCCGGCCACCGAATCGACGTCGCGCCACCCGGTGCGTCCTTCAGTGTCCCGTCGGCGGGGTATGGGCGAGCTCGGGACTGCGGCCGATCGCCAGGAGCACATGAGCTTGACGCAGGAAGAGAAGGAGACGATCCTCTGGAAGAACCTGGAGGGATTGCTAGGTCTCTAGGCCACGCACAGCAAAGACCCCATCCCGTTTCCTCGGTCTCGCGGCACCGACCGGGTGAACGATCTCAGGAGGCGACGATGAGCCTGCAGGAACAGCTTGACGCAGCACGGGCGCAGTCCAAGACGCGAGTCCCGGCCGAGGCGCAGGTGGTGATGCAACGCTCAATCGACGAGCTTCGCGCCTCCGACATCCTGAACCGCGTGCCCAAGATCGGTGATCCGGCGCCCGACTTTGCGCTCCCGAACGCCAGCGGGCAACTGATCAGCCTCGAGAGTCTGCGGGCGAAGGGACCCGTCGCACTTTCCTTTTATCGCGGCCGCTGGTGACCCTACTGCAATCTAGAGCTGGCAGCTCTAGAGAAGGCGCTCCCCGACATCGCCGCGGCTGGCGCGACGCTGGCCGTCATCTCCCCTCAGGTGGCGCGCACGCCGCGCGAGACGGAGGAGCCCCGGCCGTTGCCGTTCGAGATGCTGCGCGACTTCGGGAACGAGGTGGGCGCGAAGTACGGACTGGTGTTCACGTTGCCGGACGACCTGCGCGCCATCTACGTGAAATTCGGCATCGACCTCGCGAAGGGCAACGGTGACGGCACGTGGCGGCTGCCCGTCCCGGCGCGCTTCGTGATCGATCGCACCGGGATCATTCGCGCCGCTGACGCCGATCCCGACTACACGAGGAGACCCGAGCCCGCGCACACCGTGGCGGCGCTCAGGGCGTTACCTTGACGGTCCGGTGTCTTTGAACCCGTAAGGACGATAGCTTGCCCTCGCTCGAAGTCGGGCTGCCGCCCGCGGCGGCCCTCTTGCGCATCCGGTCCAGGACAACGGGCAGGACCTCGAGCACCCGGTCGATCTCAGCGTCGGTGGTCGGCGCCCCTAGGGGCAGGCGCAGCGCGGTTCGTCGGCGCCGTCTCTTCGAGGACCGCTTGGAGCTCGCGCCTGGCTTCGGCGAGTCGCCCCTTCTTGATGAGTGTTTTGCTGAGTCCCACGCGCATGCCCGTGAACTTCGGGTCTTGCTGGAGACCCATCCTGAACATCCGCTCAGCGCGGTCGAGGTCACCACCAAGCATCCCCCGCACTTCGTAGTCCACGTGTCCCGCGAGCGCGTAGACAGCGGTGAGGCCGGGATCGAGCTCGAGGGCCGTGCGAATCTCCTCGCGAACGGTCGGCAGGAGCGCGAGCGAACGGACGATGCCCTTCGTCTGTCCCCAGCGTGCCGTGTTCGCGGCAAGCCAGAAGTGGGCGGGTCCGCTCCGCGGCGCTCGGTCGATCGCGCCTGGCGGCCTGCCGTCCTGACTGAGGAGATGAGCGTAAGAGACCTTCCATGTTACTTAGACACACCTTCAGGGCCGGTTCGATTCGGCCGGCCCGCGGCGTCGTCAAGACAGGGCGTAGAATCCATGCCGTGGTGCTGGCCGCCCTCGCCTTCTTGACTGTGATCGCCGGCGGAGAATCGATCCGGCCCGACTGGCGCACGCCGCTGGAAGCGGCCGGCATCCGCTTCGTGTCAGCACGGGCAGTGCACGCGATGATCGAGGGCCGCAATCCTGTTGCGGTGGTCGACGCCCGCGACGAGATCCACTACGCCCGCGGCCACGTCCCCGGTGCGATCTCGATTCCTGCCGAGGATCGGCCGCTGCGCTTTGTCGACCTCCGCCGGCCAAAGCGTCTCCTCTATCCTGACCGCCTCCCCGCTGACCGCGAGACCCTCGTCGTCTTCTACTGCGGCGGACCGAACTGAGCCCAAAGCCCCGACGCCGCGGTCGCGGCATATCACCTGGGTTTTCGCCGCATCATGGTCATGCACGGCGGCGACAAGGAATGGTTCGCGGAGGGCTTGCCGTTCGTCCGATAGTGCCGCGAAATCGTCGGCCATCAGCGTCCAAGATACGCGCGCTGCGTGGCGTCGCTGGCCAACAAGTCCGCGCCCGTGCCCTCGAGGACGACGCGGCCGTTCTCCAGCACATAGCCGCGCTCGCTCGCCGCGAGCGCCTGGCGCACGTTCTGCTCGACGAGCAGCACGGCGACGCCGAGGCCGTGGACAGCGGTGATGATGCCGAAGACCTCCTGCACGACGCGCGGTGCCAACCCGAGCGACGGCTCGTCCAGCATCAACAGCGTGGGCAGCGCCATGAGCGCGCGCGCGATGGCGCACATCTGCTGCTCGCCGCCCGACAGCGTGGCGGCGCGCTGGCCCGCGCGCTCGCGCAGCCGGGGGAAGCGGTCCATGACCTCGTCGAGCGTCGCACGCCGGCGCGGCTTGGCGCGGCGCGTGTATGCGCCGAGCTCGAGGTTCTCGCGCACCGTGAGCGACGGAAAGAGCTTGCGGCCCTCGGGCACCTGGACGATCCCGCGCTCCACGATGCGATCCGGCGGCAATGTGTCCAGCCGCGTGCCGTCGTAGGTGATGTGCCCCGTGCGCGGGCGCATCAGCCCGGAGATGGCGCGCAGGGTGGTGGTCTTGCCGCTGCCGTTGGCGCCCACGAGGGTCACGATCTCACCCGGCGCCACGGCCAGCGTGACGGCGTGGAGCGCTTGCAGATCGCCATAGAAGGCGTCGATGGCGTGGACTTCGAGCATCACGCGGCCAGGATCAGCTGCCTGACGGCCGCCTCACGTAGCGGCCGCGCGGCGCGCCGACGATCTTGCCGTTGTCGCAGACGAGCGCGCCGCGCACGAAGGTCGCCGTCACCTGTCCCGTCAGCTCCTGGCCCTCGAAGGGCGTGTAGCCCTGGGCGGAAGGTGAGTCCGTCGCCCGCACGGTGAACGTGCGCGTGGGGTCGAGGAGGGCGAGATCGGCGTCGAAGCCGACCGCGATGTCACCCTTGTCGAGCAGCCCGAAGCGCCGCGAGGGATTCCACGACAGTAACTCCGCCATGCGGTGGTAGTCGAGGCCGCGGCGCTGGCCCTCGCTGAAGACGCCGGCGAGCAGGTATTCCGTGCCGCCGAAGCCCGATTTCGCCGGCCAGATGTCGCCCTGACCCCGGGCGCCGGCGCCTTTTACCTCCTCGGCGCAGCAGGCGTGATCGCTCACGATCCAGTCCACGTGCCCGTCGAGCACCGCCTGCCACAGATATTCGACGTCGGCGCGGGCGCGGATCGGTGGATTCACCTTGGCCCAGGCGCCGGTGGGCGCGTCGTCGTCGAGGAGCAGGTGACCC
>JBKKCN010000526.1:0-11523 GCA_046712525.1 Candidatus Rokuibacteriota bacterium | reverse complement strand
GGCGAAGGCTACTTCCGCCTCACGGCCTTCGGCGCCCGCCGCGTTAGTTGATGGCGAGGCGGTGCGGACGCGAGGAGCTAGGCTTCGTAGGCGCGCTCGTACTGGGAGCGCAGGCGCTCGAGTTCTTCGGGGTCCAGGCGCATGCCGAGCGCGAGGCCCATCTCGCCGAGGATGGTCTTGATCTCGTTGAGGGACTTCTTGCCGAAGTTCTTGGTCTTGAGCAGCTCGGCTTCCGTTTTCTGCACGAGATCGGCGATGGTGCGGATGTTGGCCGTCTTCAGGCAGTTGGAGGCGCGCACGGAGAGCTCGAGCTCGTCGACGTTGCGGAAGAGGTTGTCGTTGAGCTCGGTGCCCGGTCGCGCTTCGTCGCGCTCGGTGGCCTCTTCCTGCACCACCAGCTCAGGGAAATCGTTCAAGAGGTTGAAGTGGTCCTCGAGGATGCGCGAGGCCTCACCCACCGCCACTGACGGGGTGACGCTGCCGTCCGTCCACACTTCGAGCACGAGCCGCTCCCGGCTCTCGCCCCTGGGCGCCTTGGGGTCGATGGGCTCCACGTGGAAGTTCACGCGCTTGACGGGGGAGAAGTCGGCGTCGAGCAGGATGGCGTTGATCGGCAGCGCCTCCGGCTCGCGCTTCTCGGCGGAGACATAGCCGCGCCCGCGCTCGATGCACACTTCCATCTCGAGCATGCCGTCCTTGTCGAGGGTGGCCAGCGGCACGTCGGGCGTGAGCACGTCGACGTCGGCGTCGGCTTCGAAGTCGCCCGCCTTCACCACCCCGGCCGTCTGCGCCTTGAGGCGGAGGATCTTGGGCCGGTTGACGTGGAGGGCGAACACCACCTTGCGGAGGTTCATCATGATGTCGAGCGTGTCTTCCATCACACCGGGCAGGTGCGAAAACTCGTGCAGCACGTTCTCGATCTTCACCCACGTGGGCGCGGCGCCGTGGATGGCGGAGAGGAGCGCGCGACGGTACGCGATGCCGACCGTGAGCGCGAAGTTGGGCTCGAACGGCTCCACCGTGAGCTTGCCGTAGACGGGCTCGGTGGCGTTCCAGTCGTGACGTGTCGGGAGCTGAAGCTCCTGCATGCGGGGACCCCCTTCAAAATGTGAAGCGATGAGCGACAGGGGAGAAGCACGTCCCCCGGCGCCCAGGCCAGACAGTATACCAAAGGTTCTCGGATGGTCCCTGCCGGGGTACACTCGAAGAATCATGCGCTTACGTACGGTCATGCTATTCCTCGTGCTGGTGGCGCTGATAGCGGGGGTCTTCGGCTGGATGGTCCTCACGCCGGTGGCCGCTCTTCGCGACGGCGCCCTCATCGTCAACATTCCCCCTCACGAGGGCCTGCGCGGGATCGGCCACCGCCTGGCCGAGGCCGGGGTGATCCGCAGCGAGCTGGCCTTCCTCGCCCTCACCGGCGTGCGCGGCTCGATGCGCGAGCTCAAGGCGGGCGAGTACGAGATACCTCAGGGCGGCTCCACCTACGACGTGGTGCGCCTGCTGGAGAGCGGCAAGGTGCGCCAGCATCCGGTGCTGCATCCCGAGGGCGCCACCGTGAGCGAGCTGGCGCGCGTACTGGAGAACGAGCGGCTGGCCACGGTACAGGCGGTGGCGAAGACCGCCACCGATCCGCAGTTCCTCAAATCGATGGGCATCGCGGGCCCCAGCGTCGAGGGGTACCTCTTCCCGGACACCTACCAGTTCGTGCGAGGCATGTCGCCGGAAGAGATGCTGGGACGGATGGTGCAGCGCATGCGGGCGAAGCTGACGCCGGACCTGATCGACAAAGCCCGCGGACGCGGGCTCGACGTGCACAAGCTACTCACGCTGGCGTCCATCATCGAGCGGGAGGCGGTGGCGCGGGAAGAGATGCGCACGATCTCGGCGGTGTTCTGGAACCGCATGAAGCTCGATATGCCGCTGCAGGCGGACCCGACGGTGCAGTACGCGGTGGCCAAGGAGCGGGCGACACTCACGCGGGCGGACCTTCAGTTCGACCATCCTTACAACACGTATCGCCGCACCGGCCTGCCGCCCGGTCCCATCGCGAGCCCCAGCCTCGCCGCCATCCAGGCGACGGTCGATCCAGCGCCCGTGAATTTTCTATACTTCGTGGCCATCGACGAGCGCCGTCACCACTTCTCGACCACGATCGACGAGCACAACGCCGCCGTGGCGCGCTACCGGCTGTCGCGCCAGTAACGGCTACGCGGCTTTACGAAGCGGCACCTTGCCAAGCGACTGGCAGGGGTTGCATCGGCCATCACGGCAGCGCTGACAGAGCATCCGGCGGTCGCAGCCACAAATTGAGCATTTCATTCGCGTGATCCTTCCTCGTCCATGCCTCAAACACAGATGACTCGGTAGCGGTCAAGATGCATGCCGATCCGTCGTGGCCGGGACGTCGGACGGGCTCGGACGGTCGATCGGTCGCAAATCGGCGACGGGCATGCTATAACGCGCGCAATGTCGCGATCGACCGCACTTCCTGCAGACCTCGGCGTTGCCCGCGACGGGATCCGGTTTCCGCCGCTGTACCAGGCGTTGCGCGCGCCGGTGCGCATGGCGCTCACGCGACTCTTCGACCTCTCGGTGCGCGGAGTGGAGCACCTGCCCGCGTACGGCCCGTACATCGTGGCCGCCAACCATCACAACTACCTCGACGGTCTCGTGCTCGGCGCCACCGTGCCCGCGCCCATCGCCTTTCTCGTGATGCCGCGCGTGTACCGCGCCACCCCGCTGCACCCATGGTTTCACCGGCGCGTGGGCTCGATCCAGCTCGAGCTCGCGCGGCCTGACGTCGGCGCCCTGCGCCGCGCCCTCGGCACCCTGGACTCGGGAGGCGTCGTGGGCATCTTTCCCGAGGGTCCGTTCAGCGTGCGCGGCCGCCTGGAGCGCGGGCTGCCGGGGGTCGCCCTCCTCGCGCTCCGCTCGGGGGTGCCCGTGGTACCGGCGGGGATCGCGGGCACGTACGAAGCGCTCGACGGTCGGCGCTGGTACGTCCCGCGGCGCCGCCCTCTCGCGGAGCGCTTCGGCCCCGCGCGGAGATTCCGGCTCGACGGAGCGCCCCACCGCGACATGCGGGCCGCCGTCACGCGGCGAATCATGGACGACATCGCGGCGCTGCTGCCGTGACCTCGCCAGCCCCCGGGGGCGGCGCCGACAAGCCGTGGGGCGGACGATTCACGGAAAGCGCGCATCCCGCCGCCGAGGGTTTCACCGCCTCCATCGAATTCGACCGCCGCCTGTGGCCGTACGACATCACGGGCAGCATGGCGTGGGCGCGCGCGCTGGGCCGGGCGGGACTGCTGACGGACGCCGAGCGTGACGCCATCGTCAAGGGGCTCGAGGCGGTGCGCGCCGAGCTGGAGACGGGCACCTTCCGCTTCCGCCCCGAGCTCGAAGACATCCACATGAACATCGAGCGCCGTGTGCAGGAGCTGGTGGGGGACGCAGGCGGCAAGCTGCACACGGGGCGCTCGCGCAACGACCAGATCGCGCTCGACGAGCGTCTGTACCTCAAGGAGGTGGTGGCGCGCACGCGCGCCGGGCTGCACGACGTGCAGGGAGCACTGCTCGCACGGGCGGCGGAGACGGCGGAGGCTGCCATGCCGGGCTACACGCACCTGCAGCGCGCGCAGCCCATCGTCCTCGGTCACCACCTGCTCGCGTACGTCTTCATGCTGCAGCGCGACCGCGAGCGCTTCGCCGACTGTGCGCGGCGCGCCGACACCCTGCCCCTCGGCGCCGCCGCCCTCGCCGGCACCGCCTTCCCCATCGATCGCGACGCGCTCGCGAAGGACCTCGGCTTCGCCGCCGTCACCGCCAACAGCCTCGACGCGGTGAGCGACCGCGACTACGTGCTGGAGTTCCTGGCCGCGGGCGCCATCACGGGGATGCACCTGTCGCGCCTGGCCGCCGACCTCACGCTGTGGGCGACGGCGGAGTTCGGCTTCGTCGAGTTCTCCGACGCCTTCGCCACCGGCTCGTCGATCATGCCGCAGAAGAAGAACCCCGACGTGGCCGAGCTCATCCGGGGCAAGAGCGGTCGGCTGTACGGCAACCTCGTGGCGGTGCTCACCACGATGAAGGGGTTGCCGCTCGCCTACAACTCCGACATGCAGGAGGACAAGGAGCCCCTCTTCGACTCCGTCGACACGCTGGAGGCGATCCTGGGTGTGCTGCCCCCGCTCCTCGGCTCGCTCACCTTCCGCACGGAGCGGATGCGGCAGGCGGCGGGGGAGCACTTCTCGACCGCCACCGACCTCGCCGACTATCTCGTGCGCAAGGGGATGCCCTTTCGCCAGGCCCATGAGGTCGTCGGTCGCGTCGTGCGCCACGCCCTCGACGCCGGCGTCACGCTGGAAGCGCTCGGCGTGGAGGAGTTGAAGCGCTTTTCGCCGCTCATCGAGGCCGACGTGAGCCGCGCGCTCACCGTGGACGCCTCCCTGCGCTCGCGCTCCGTGGCCGGCGGCACCGCGCCGGAGGCCGTGCGGCGCGCGCTCGCACAGGCCCGCGCGCTCATCGACGCGTGACGCGCCGCCTCCGCCTCGCGCTCGCCGCCACCGCCGTGCTCACCGTGCTCGGCTCCTCCGGCTGCGGGCGCAAAGGTCCCCCCGTCTATCCCGAGCTGCGCCTGCCCCAGGCGGTGACCGATCTATTGGGGACGGTGCGCGAGGGCGGCATCGAGCTGTCGTGGGCGCTCCCGCGCCGCCGCGTGGACAACACGCCCTTGCGCGACGCGACGGTGGCGCGCGTGTACCGCGCGGAGGACGAGGGCGCGGGCGAGCCGAAGCCGGCGCTGCTCGTTCGCAACCGCGTGGCGGGCTACGCGGAGGTCGCCACCATCCCTCTCGTCGAGACGCCGCTCGTGGAGGGCCGCCTCCGGTACCGCGACACGAGCGGGCTGCGCTACGACCGGCGCTACACGTACGTGGTGCTCACGGAGGACCGGCAGGGGCGCGTGAGCGCGCCGTCGAACAGCGTGTCGCTCGGGTACGTGGCGGCGCCGGAGGCGCCACGTGCGCTGCGGGCGGAAGCTGGCGAGCAGCAGGCGCGTCTGGGCTGGGAGGCGCCTGCGCGCCGCGCCGACGGCAGTGCCGTCGAGGGCTCGCTCGAGTACGAGGTGTTGCGGGCGGGCTCCCCCGACGGGCCGCTCGCGCCCGTGGGCCGCACGGCCCCCGGCGTGACCACGTTCACCGATCCCAGGCTCGAGAACGACCGCGCGTATTCCTATGCGGTGCGCGCCATCAGCTCCGCGAGCGGAGGCACCACCCTCGGCGAGCCGAGCCCGCGCGTGACCGTGACTCCCGCCGACATGACGCCACCCTCGCCACCCGCCAATCTCGTGGCCATCCCGTCCCAGGGCACCGTGCGGCTGTCGTGGTCGGCGAGCCCGGAGCGTGACGTGGCGGGCTACGTCGTCTACCGCGCGGCGGGAGCGGGCGCGCTCGCGCGCATCGGGTCCACCCGCGCCCCCACCACCGTCTTCGTGGACGCCAGCGTGCCGCCCGGACGATACCGCTACGCGGTGACCGCGCACGATGCAGGCGCGCGCGCCAACGAGAGCGCGCGCTCGAACGAGGTGACGGTGTCCGTGCCTTGACTTCATCGCGAAAAAAGGCAACGATCACACAACCATGACGCCTCCGATGCATTTCGCTTACCGTCACGGCCGCCTCCACTGCGAAGCGGTAGCCCTCGAGGGGCTCGCGGACGCTGTGGGCACTCCTACCTACGTGTACTCGAAGGCCGCGCTCCTCGACAGCTATGCCGCGTACGATCGCGCGTTCGCCGGCGTCGACCACGTCATCTGCTATGCCGTCAAGGCCAACGGAAACCTCGGCGTCCTCTCCGTGCTCGCGAAGGCGGGAGCGGGGGCGGACATCGTCTCCGTGGGCGAGATGCACCGGGCGCTGCGCGCGGGCATTCCCGCCCGCAAGATCATCTTCTCGGGCGTGGGCAAGACGCGCGACGAGATGCGCGATGCCCTCAAGGCCGAGATCCTGATGTTCAACGTGGAGTCGGTGAGCGAGCTGCGCGCCCTCGACGAGGTGGCGCGCGAGATGGGCGTGCGCGCGCCCGTCGCCCTGCGCGTCAATCCCGACGTGGACCCGAAGACGCACAAGTACATCTCCACCGGCCTCAAGACCTCGAAGTTCGGTATCCCTTTCACGCACGCCCTCGCCGTGTACGACGAGGCGGCGAAGCTGTCGGGCCTCGAGGTGGTGGGCGCGCAGATGCACATCGGCTCCCAGCTCACGAGCGGCGCGCCCTTCAGGGACGCCATGGCCCGGGTGGCCGCCCTCGTCAAGCAGCTGCGCGAGCGGTCCATCGAGGTGCGCATGGTGGATGTGGGAGGCGGCCTCGGCATCCGCTACCGCGACGAGACGCCCCCGAGCCACCAGGAGTACGCGACGATGCTGCTGCCCGCGCTCAAGGAGCTGGGCGTGACCGTGCTCATGGAGCCCGGCCGCTCCATCGTCGGCAACGCGGGGGCGCTGCTCACGCGCGTGCTCTATCGCAAGGAGACCGACGACAAGAAGTTCGTGGTAGTCGACGCCGCCATGAACGACCTCATCCGGCCCGCCTTTTACGACGCCTACCACGCGATCCTCCCCGCCGACGAAGCGCGGGCGGCGGGCGCCGTGGAGACGGCGGACATCGTGGGCCCCATCTGCGAGTCCGGTGATTTCCTCGCCAAGGACCGCGAGCTGCCGCGCGCCGAGGAGGGCGATCTCCTCGCCGTCATGAGCGCGGGCGCGTATGGGTTTGCGATGGCGTCCAACTACAACACGCGGCCGCGTGCCGCCGAAGTCCTCGTGGACGGGGACCGTTACACCATCGTGCGCCGCCGGGAGACCTTCGAGGACCTGGTGGCGGGGGAGACCACCGTATGAGCACGACCTTTTCCGGCTCGTTCGTCGCGATGGTCACGCCGTTCAGCAATGGCAAGGTGGACGAGGCCAAGGTGCGCGAGCTGGTGGAGATGCACGTCGCCAGCGGCACCGACGGTCTCATCCCGTGCGGCACCACCGGCGAGTCGCCCACGCTGAGCCACGACGAGCACCGGCGGCTCGTGGAGCTGGTGGTGGAAGCGGCTAGCCGGCGCATCACCGTCATCGCGGGCACCGGCTCCAACGCCACCTCGGAGGCCGTCGAGCTCACGAAGCACGCCGAGCGCGCGGGCGCCAACGGCGCTCTCGTGGTCAGCCCCTACTACAACAAGCCGACGCAGGAGGGGCTCTACCGCCATTTCCGCGCCGTCGCCGACGCCGTGCAGATCCCGATCGTCGTCTACAACATCGCCAGCCGCACTGCGGTCAACATCGAGACGGCGACGATGGCGCGCCTGGCGCGTGACTGCCGCAACATCGTGGGTGTCAAGGAAGCGTCGGGCTCGCTGGACCAGATGGCGCAGGTCATCGCGGCCTGCGGCCCCGATTTCACCGTGCTCTCCGGTGACGACAACCTCACCATTCCCCTCATGGCCATCGGCGGCCACGGCGTCATCTCCGTCATCGCCAACATCGTGCCCAAGGAGACGGCGGACATGGTGCGGGCCGCCCTCGACGGCGACTGGAAGCGGGCGCGCGAGCTGCATTACAAGCTGCTGCCGCTGGCGCGCGCGGCGTTCCTGGAGACCAACCCCATCCCCATCAAGGAAGCGATGGCGATGGCGGGCATGCTGACCGCGGAGTTCCGGCTGCCGATGTGCCCGATGGGTGAGGCCAATCGCGAGACGCTGCGCGGGATCCTCAAGCCCTATGCGCTCGTGAAGTAGCCGCGTCCGATGTCCACGCCGTCCGCGCCCAGCGCGGTGACCATCGCCGGCGCCGCCGGCCGCATGGGCACGCGGCTCGTGGCCCTCGTCAAGGAATCACCCGACCTGCGCCTGGCGGCCGCCCTGGAAGCGCCGCGCCATCCGAGCGTGGGGCGCGACGCGGGCGAGGTGGCGGGCGTCGGCCCCACCGGCGTCCTCATCACCGACGACGTGGCCGCCGCCGTGAGAGGCGACCGCGTGCTCGTCGAGTTCTCGGCGCCGGATCCTTCCCTCGAGCATCTGCGCGCGGTGGCGGCGGCGGGCGGCCGCGCCGTCATCGGCACCACAGGCTTTTCCCCGGCACAGCGGGAGGAGATCACCGCCCTCGCCAAGCGCGCGGCCATCATGGTCGCGCCCAACATGTCGGTGGCCGTGACCCTGGCGTTCAAGCTCCTCGCCATCATGGCCAAGGCGCTCGGCGACGAGTACGACGTGGAGATCAGCGAGGTCCACCACCGCTTCAAGAAGGACGCTCCCAGCGGCACCGCCGTGCGAATGGCGGAAGTGCTGGCGGAAGCGCTCGGGCGCGATCTTCGCCAGTGCGCGGTGTACGGACGGCAGGGATTGCCGGGTGAGCGGACGAGCAAGGAGATCGGCATCTTCTCGCTGCGCTCGGGCGACGTGGTGGGCGAGCACACGGTCACCTTCGGCGCCCTCGGCGAGCGACTGGAGCTCACGCACCGGGCGCAGAGCCGCGACACCTTCGTGCGTGGCGCCCTGCGCGCGGTGCGCTGGATCGCCGACCGTCCGCACGGCCTCTACTCCATGCACGACGTCCTCGGCATCGCCTAGGGCGTCGCGTGCAGATCGTCCGCTTCCGGGCCGACGGCAAGACGCGCTACGGAGCGCTCGAGGGCGGCGCCATCGCCGAGTACTCGGGCACGCCCTTCACGCTCTTCAAGCGCGCGCGCAAGCGTTACCCCGCGCGACAGGTCGTGCTGCTCGCTCCCGTCCTGCCTTCGAAGATCATCGCCATCGGTCTGAACTACCGCGATCACCTCGCCGCCCTGAGGCTGCCCGTGCCCGAGGAGCCCGTCATGTTCCTCAAGCCCGTGAGCGCGCTCGCCGGCCCCGACGATCCCATCGTCTACCCGGCGCAGAGCTCCTGCGTGGACTACGAGGCGGAGCTGGCGGTGGTGATCCGCCGCCGCTGTCGCGACGTGCCCGTCGCGCGCGCGCGCGAATACGTGCTGGGCTACACCTGCCTCAACGACGTCACCGCGCGCGACCTGCGCGAGCACAACGGGCAGTGGACGCGTGCCAAGGGGTTCGACACCTTTTGTCCCATCGGCCCCTGCATCGCGACGAACCTCGATCCCGGCGCCCTCACCGTGGAGAGCTTCCTGAACGGCACCGCGCGGCAGTCCGCCTCCACGCAGGAGATGGTCTTCAGCGTGGAGGAGATCGTGGCCAGCGTCTCCACCGTGATGACGCTGCTCCCGGGCGACGTCATCACCACCGGCACCCCGCCGGGCACGGGGCCCATGCGGCCCGGTGATCACGTGGAAGTGAGGATCGACGGCATCGGCAGCCTGCGGAACACGGTGGTGAAGCTCTGATGACCGACCGTCTGCTGCTCGAGGACGTGCGCTTCTACGGTCATCACGGCGCCTCCAAGGCCGAGCAGGCGGTAGGTATCTGGTTCTCGGTGGACGCCGAGCTCTCGCTCGACCTCACCGCCGCCGCCGTCTCCGACGAGCTGGGGGCCACCGTCGACTATGGCGCCGTCGCCCGCCGCATCGTGCAGGTGGGTACCGAGGGACGCGTGAACCTCATCGAGCGGCTGGCGGGGGCCATCGCGCAGGCGCTCCTACGCGAGTTCCCCGTCGAGCGCGTGCGTGTGCGCGTGCGCAAGCTTGCGCCCCCGCTCGAAGGCCTCGTGGGCACGCCGAGCGTCGAGCTGGTGCGCAGCCGCTGACATGCCGCGCGTGTACCTCGGCCTCGGCTCCAACCTCGGCGATCGCCTCACGGCGCTGCAGAGCGCCCTCCGGCGCCTGCAGGCGATGGCGGAGGTGACCGTGGTGGCCGCCTCCCCGCTGTACGAGTCCGAGCCGTGGGAGGCGCAGGCGGGGCTCAGCGCGGGCGAGCGCCGCTGGTACCTCAACGGCGTCGTCGCCATCGACACCGTGCTGCCCCCCCGCGCGCTGCTGGAGCGAGTGCACACGGTGGAGAAGGCGCTCGGCCGCACACGTCTGGCGGGCGCCACGCCGGAGGAGCGGCGCTTCGCGCCGCATGAGATCGACATCGACATCCTCCTCTACGGTGACGAGGTCATCAGCACCCCGGACGATTTGCACATCCCGCATCTGCTGCTCGCCGAGCGCGCTTTCGTGCTGCGGCCGCTCGCCGACGTGGCGCCCGATCTCGTGCATCCCACGCTGTACCAGACCGTGCGCGAGCTGCTCGATGAGCTTGGCGACGAGCACGACGTGCGACCCGGCGACTACCCCGGTGACTGGGCCACGGGCTGATGGCCGACGACGACTTTCAGAGGCAGGCGCTCGAGCACCTCAACGCGCTCTATAACTTCGCGATGTACTTGACGCGGAAGCCCGAGCAGGCGGACGACCTCGTCCAGGAGACGTACCTGCGCGCCTTCCGCTTCGCCCATCGCTTTGAGCGGGGAACCCACTTGCGCGCCTGGCTGTTTCAGATTCTGAGGAACACGTTCCTCACGTTCTACCGCCTCCGCGAGCGCGAGACCGCGATCGCGGAAGACGGGGTTCCGGATTGGGATGTGCCCATGTTCCACGATACGCCGGAGACGGACGGGGGCGTCATGGAAGCCCACACCGATCTCGAGCGGGCCCTGGGACATCTGCCCGAGGAGTTCCGGACCGTGTTGCTGCTCGCGGAAGTCGAGGGCATGCCCCTCGAGGAAGTCGCGCGCGTCATGGCCTGCCCCGTCGGCACCGTGAAATCGAGAATCTTCAGGGCGAAGGAGCGCATGCGAGGACTGCTCCGGGATTACGGCGAGAAATGACCCCAGACGATCCTATTGACGACCTCGGGCGGCGGCTCAGGAGTGAGCTGCATCGCTATCAGGCGCCCCCGCGCCTGCGCGTCAGCATTCTGGACGCCGCCTCCCCCCGCTCGCGCCGTCCCGCGTGGCTGGCGCCGACCCTGTCCGCGTGCGCCACTGCGCTCGTGTTGATCCTCTTCGCGACGCCGATGCTGCCGCGGCTGGCGCCTGCCGATCCCCTGCAGCGCATGACTCGCGCCGTCATCAGCGAGCACTCGCGCGCGCTCATGTGGGGCGCGCGCCAGCCCCAGATCCTGCCCGCCGCCCAGCCGTGGCTGACGCGCGAGTCGGGCATCGGCCTCTCGCGCATGTTCGGGGGCGACGACCGGCTCGGGTTCATCGGCGCCGAGCCCGTCTACCTCGAGCGCGAGCGTGGCGTCGCCCTGCACTATCGCGACATCGACGGCCACCTCGTGTCGTACATTGCGCTGCCCGCCCTCGGCGTCACGATGCCCGAGCGACAGCGCACTGCCATCGGCCGCTGGCGCCCCGTGCTCGCACGAGATAACGGGTTCGCCACCTTCGTGTGGAAGCAGGGTGACGTGGCGTGCTTCCTCGTCTCGGACATGGTCTCCGTGGTGGACCTCGAGCGATTCAAAGACTACTTCGTGCGCATTCGCACGGCGACGGAGCCTTTCCCGGCGTACTAACCGGGGGCTGGTGGGCGGGGCGGGAC
>JBKKCN010000525.1:0-2673 GCA_046712525.1 Candidatus Rokuibacteriota bacterium | reverse complement strand
GTGCTGTTCGCCCCCTCCTGGCTCTACCGTAGCCACCCCGAGAACGGATCCGACTTCGCGCGCCAGCGCCGCCTCCTCGATCGGCTGGGCATCGCGCACCGTCTGATCGCGACCGCCGAGAGTGGCTCGGTCGAGGACAACGCCGAGGCGATTGCCGCGGCGGTGCGCGAGGCAGGGCGGAGGCAGGAGGCGGTGATCCTGGTCAGCGCCAGCAAATCGGGCGCGGAAGTGGCGCTGGCGCTCTCTCGCCTGCTCCCGCCGGAAGAGGCGGTCCCCGTCGCCGGTTGGCTCAACGCGGCGGGCGCGCTGCACGGCACGCCGCTCGCAGACGCCGCCCTCCGACCGCCCGCCTCGTGGATGGCCCGCTTCGTCTTCTGGATCGCCGGTTGGAACCGGGCCGGCCTGACGTCGATGGCGACGGGGCCGAGCCGGACGCGCCTGGAGGGCGCCCGCCTCCCGGACTCGATCGCCGTCATCAACCTCGTGGCCGTACCGGTCTCCGGCAACATCGGCAACAAGGTCGTCCTGGGCTACAAGATTCTCCGTCGCCAGGGCCCCAACGACGGCGTGGTACTCCTCGCAGATACCGTGTGGCCGGGGGGAGCCAATATCGTGGCGCTCGGAGCCGACCACCTGTTTGCCTCGCGGCAGCAAGAGGCGCATGACCTGGCCCTGCTGCGGGCGATCCAGTTTGCCTTGCGGCTCCACGGGACGCTCGCAGAGCGCGGCGGCAGCGGCGACCTCGACCGGCCCTGACACGGGAAGTCGGCGCCGGAGAATCGGCCGCGAGGTGGCAAGCTGGCGCTGAAAGCCCGTCGCCAGTTCTGGGCTGATTATGGTACCGTTCTCTCATGAAAACAGTGTCGATTGATGAGCTGAAGCGCCGCCTTTCTTCGTTGGTGGATGAGGCGGCGACCGGTGCGCGCATCCTGATCACGAAGCACCGCCGGCCCGTGGCCTGCTTGTCTGCCGCAGACATGGAGCACGTCCACATCGGGCCGCGCTTTGGCCGCGGTGCGCTGAAGCCATTGTTCAAGGCGCCGACACAGGGAAGGTACCTGGAGATTCTGGACAGCGACCGCCGGCCGTCGACAGGGCGGCGCTGACCGCCGGTGCCGATCGAGCGATACTACGTCGACACGTCAGCGTATCTGTGCCTGCTGCTCGGTGAGGCCGGGTGGCAGCAGCTCGCCAGCGAGCTGGAGGGTGCGCACTTGCTCTCGAGCGCTCTGCTCGCTCTCGAGGCGGAGCGTACGCTGGTACACCTTTCGCGCGCGGCCCGGTTGACGCCGGCCGAGCTCCAGAACGCCCTCGATCGGCTCGGACGCGATCTCGGGCACTTCGCCGTGCGGGACCTCACGCTCGACCTCTGCCAGTGGCGGATCATGCCGATCGTGTCGACGCCACGCTCGCTCGACCTGGCCCACCTGCGCACCGCCCTCTGGTTCCACCAGCGGCAAGCGCT
The DNA here is from genome assembly GCA_046712525.1 of Candidatus Rokuibacteriota bacterium. Taxonomy (GTDB): domain Bacteria; phylum Methylomirabilota; class Methylomirabilia; order Rokubacteriales; family CSP1-6; genus JBBDXO01. Next base: position 1,208 of record JBKKCN010000525.1, on the reverse strand, counting down.
GACGCGCTTCGTCAGCCTGGACGCTCCCCAGAACCAGGCGGCAAGGGAGCTCGGCCTCCCGGTCTGAACCAGGAACCATGTATCGCGTAGGCAGCCGCATCGCGCTCTCCCCGTCGGACCTGAACGACTACGTCGAGTGCCCGCACCTCACGACGCTGGCGCTCGAGGTAGCGCGCGGCGAGCGCGGCCGGCCCCACGTTCCCGACCAGCACGCCGAGCTGCTGCGCCACAAGGGTGAGGCGCACGAGCGCGCGTACCTCGAACGTTTGCGGGCCGAGGGCCGCCACATCGTCGAGATCACGCTCGGTGAGCCGTGGGACTTCGAGGCGGCGGCGCGGCGCACGGCGGAGGCGATGCGCGCCGGCGCCGACGTCATCTCGCAGGCGACGTTCGTGGATGGCCGGTGGCGCGGCCGCGCAGACTTCCTGCTCAAGGTCGAACGGACGACCAACCTCGGCGCCTGGGGCTACGAGCCGCTCGACGCGAAGCTGGCTCGGGTCGAGAAGCCGACGTACGTGCTGCAGCTCTGTTTCTACAGCGCGGGCGTTGCCGCCGTGCAGGGCATGGCGCCGGAGCACATGCATGTCCTGCTTGGCATCGGTGAGCAGCGCGCGCTGCGCTACGACGACTTTGCCGCGTACTACCGCCGCGTGCGCGCAGGGTTTGAGGCCGCCATTGCGGCGTCGCCGGCCACAGAGCCCTACCCGGTCGAGCACTGCTCCCTGTGCGACTTCCGCGTTCTGTGTGACGACCGCTGGAAGGCGGAAGACCACCTCGTCCAGGTGGCGAACATGCGCCGCGACCAGGTGACGTCGCTGCGCGTGGCCGGCGTGCCGACGCTCACCGCGCTTGCGCAAGCGCCGGCGGGCGGGCCCGTCGCCAATATCGCCGCGCATACGGTCGAGCGGTTGCGAGACCAGGCGGCGCTTCAGCACACCCGCCGCACGAGTGGCCGCCTGGAGTGGCACGCCATCGCGGCGGAGCCCGGCTGCGGATTCGAGCTGTTGCCGCCGCCGTCGGCCGGCGACGTCATCTTCGACATCGAGGGTGATCCCTTCTGGGAGCCCGTGCGCGGCCTGCACTTTCTGTTCGGCCTGCTGTTGCGCGACGGGGCCGACTGGCAGTACCGCGCGATGTGGGCGCATGACCGGCAGGAGGAGCGGCAGCTGTTCGAGGCGTTCGTCGATCTGGTGCACGAGCGGCTGAGG
>JBKKCN010000524.1:0-4203 GCA_046712525.1 Candidatus Rokuibacteriota bacterium | reverse complement strand
TCAGCCACAGACGCAGCATGTGCCGCTTCTGGTGCGGCTCGGGACCGTCCAGGAACTCCGTCCGCGAGTGCAGGATCGTGTAGTTGTTGATGAACTGGATGTCGCCGGGCTGCAGGTCCATGTCCAGTCGCACGTCGGCGCGCCGCGTCTGCTCGTCGAAGAAGTCGAGCGCCGCCTTCTCGAAGGTCGTCAGCTCCACCTCGCGCTTCACCGCGCCCGCGTTGATCTGGTTGCGGATGTACCGGCAGCTCACGACGCCGTCCCGCGCGCCGAAGACGGGAATGGGCCGGTCGGAGACGCCGCGCTCCGTCAGCGCCGCCTCGCGCCGGATGTAGTAGAAGCCGTTGTACAGCAGTCCGAGGTATTCCGGATGCTGGGCGAGGATCTCGTTGTGGACGGTCACCGAGCTCACGATGCTGCTGAGGCCGCCTTTCAGCGACCGGCGCAGGCAGAGCAGGCCCACCACGTCCCCCGCGTCGGTGTGGTACGGCAGGTAGGCGTTGGTCTCGTAGCCGCGCACGTCGATGTTGCCGTAGGTGCGGCCGTAGTCGTAGACGTGGCCGAGGAGTTCGCCCTTCGGGTTCTGGTAGAGCGGCGCGCCGAGATAGCGGCCGAGGCCCCAGAAGATGAGGCCCACGTCGTCGTCGCGGTAGCGCTGCACGGGCAGGCCGCGCACGACGACGACGCCACGGCCGTCCTGCAGCTCCGCCAGCGTCTGCTCCAGCCGCGGCCGCATCACCGTGAGCGGGAAATGCTCGCGCTCGATGTCCGGCAGCGCTCGCCCCGTGGCTTTCGCCGCCGCCAGCGCGCAGTCGATATCGGCGATCTCGGCGTCGCCCAGAGTGAGGATCCACGAGGGGTCGTTGACGAGCGCCTCACCGCGCCAGGCCTTGGGCCCGGTGATCGGCTTCATCCAGATCGAGCTCATCGCGTGTTCTCCTCCGTCACTGATGCCGCGGGTCGAGGGCGTCGCGCAGACAGTCGCCGAGGACGTTCAGCGCCATGACGATGAAGAATATCATCAGGCCCGGATAGAGCGCCATCCACGGCGCCTGCGAGAGATACCGCTGGGCGGAGTTCAGCATGCTGCCCCACGACGGCGCGGGTGGTTGCTGGCCCAGACCGAGGAACGAGAGGCTCGCCTCCGCGATGATCGCCGCCGCCATCGTGATGCTCGACTGCACGAAGAGCGGCGGCAGCATGTTCGGAAAGATGTGCCGCACGGCGATGCGGCGGCCGGAGCACCCCACCGCGCGCGCCGCCTCCACGTACTCCTCCGTCTTGATGGCGAGCACGGTGCCACGCGACAATCTCAAGAATGTCGGCAGGGCCGCGATGCCGATGGCGATCATGGCATTGACGAGGCTGGGCCCCAGGAAAGCGGCGAGCGCGATGGCCACGATCAGGAACGGGATGGACAGCATGGCGTCGGTGATCCGCATGATGAGGCCGTCCACCCAGCCCCCTCGGAATCCCGAGAGCAGCCCGAGCGGGATGCTGAGCGCGACGGCGATGCTGACTGGTATGACACCGGCCAGGAGCGAAGCGCGCGCCCCCCAGATGAGGCGCGACAGTACATCGCGGCCGACCTCGTCGGTGCCGAGCCAGTATACGTCGGAGGGCGGCTTGCGCAGTGCCGAATAGTTGATCGTGGTGGGGTTGAAGGGCGCAATGTGCGGCGCGCCCACCGCGATGACGACGAAGGCGAGCACGACCAGCGACGCCGCCACCGCCACCGGTCGCCGCACGAGGCGCTTGACGGCAAGGTAGCGCCGCGCGTCCTTGACCGTGGGTAGGGTGGCGACGGCGGTGGCCTCGCTCACGTGGAGGTTCGCAGGCGCGGGTTGACGACGAAGTAGAGGATGTCCGCGAGCAGGTTGAGCAGCAGGTAGAGGCCCGCCGACACCACCACCACCGCCTGCACCACCGCGTAATCCCGGTTGAACACCCCGTCCACGAGCAGCTTGCCCACGCCGGGGATCGCGAAGATCTGCTCGGTGAGCACGGCGCCCGACAGGAGGCGCCCGAACTCGATGGCGCCGAGCGTGATGATGGGGATGAGCGCGTTGCGCAGCGCGTGCTTGAGCACGACCATCCGCTCCGACACGCTCTTGGCGCGCGCCGTGCGCACGTAGTCGGCGTCGAGCGTCTGCAGCATGGCGCTGCGCGTGTGGCGCATCATGACGCCGGCCACGCCGGTGCCGAGCACCACGGACGGCATGAGGATGGTCAAGAGGTTCTTGGACAGATCCTCCCACGGCGGGACGTAACCGGAGGCAGGCAGCCAGCCCAGGCGCACTGCGAAGAGCAGGATCAGCATGATGCCGAGCCAGAAGTGGGGCACGGACAGTCCCGACAGCGCCACGAAGTTGGCGGCCACGTCGACGGGCGTGCCCTTGCGCGCGGCAGAGACGATGCCGGCGGGGAGGCCGATCGCGAGCGCGATGAGCATCGAGCAGATGGCCAGCTCCAGGGTGACGGGCACCTTCGAGGCGAGCAGGTCGGCGACGGGGATCTTGCTCCGCAGCGACTCGCCGAAGTCGCCGCGCAGCACCTTGCCCACCCAGATCGCGTACTGCACGGCCACCGGCCGGTCGAGGTGGTACTTGGCGCGAATGGCGGCCACGACGGCCGCGTCCTGCTCCTCACCCGCGAGCGCCACGGCCGGATCTCCCGGCAGCAGATGCTGGAGGGAGAAGATGAGCACGGACACGAAGAACAGCGTCGGCACGAGGACCGCGAGCCGGCGCGCGATGTAGAGCCAGAGGCGCATGCCCCGCCTTCGGCGTCAGTTCAGCTTCATGCCACGCACACGAATGATGCCGTCCGGATGAGGCGTGAACCCCTGCACCTTGGTGCTCATCCCGGTGTACACGCGCCGGTGCCACAGGTGCAGCCGGGGCACGTCGCGGAGCAGGATCTCGGTCGCCTGATCGTAGAGCTTCTTGCGCTCGGCGGGGTCGGCCACGTGCCGCGCGTTGGTCACGAGCGCGTCGAAGTCGGCGTTGCACCACTTGCCGTCGTTCTGCGCGCCGTTGCACGAGTAATGGCTGAAGACGTTGCCGTCCGGGTCCGGGCGCCCGCTCCAGAACGTGAAGTACGCCTCGAAGTCGCCGCGCCGTCCCGCCTGCAGCATCGTCACGTTCTCCTGCGACTGGATCGTCATCGTGATCCCCGCCTCCGCCAGCATGGCCTGGATGATGAGCGCCGCCTCCTGGCGGTCGCGCTCCGGCGGCACGATGAGCGTGAAGGCGAGGTTCGGCTGGCCGGCCTCGCGCAGGAGCTGCCGGGCGCGCGCGACGTCGCGCTTCTGCACGGGCAGCTTGGCGTTGTAGTACGGGTTCGACGGATTGACCCACTGGTTGCCGGCGATGTACTCGTTGTTGAACACCGTCTTCACGAGCGTCTCGCGGTCAATGGCGAGATCGATCGCCTGGCGCACGCGCACGTCAGCGAGCGTCTTGCTCCTGGCGCCGTTGGCGACATTGAACGGGATCATCTGGTAGCCGAGCTCGGGCACGCTCGTCACCCGCAGCCGGCTGTCGCCGCGGATCTGGCCCAGGTCCGTGGGCGACACCCGCTCGATCATGTGGAGATCCCCCGAGCGCAGGCTCGCCAACCGCGCCGTGGAGTCCGTGATGGGGATGAACTCGATGCGGTCCAGGTGGATGCTGCCCTTGTCCCAGTAGTCGGCGAAGCGCTCGAGCACGATCCGGCCCTGGGCCACGCGCTCGACGAACTTGAAGGGGCCCGCGCACACCGGGCGCGTCCCCAGCTTGTCCCCCAGCTCCTTCGCCGCCTTGGGCGAGACCATCATGCCGGCGCGATCGGTGAGGGTGGCGAGCAGCGGCACCAGCGGCTGCGAGAGGTTCAGCCGCACGGTGAGGTCGTTCACGACGTCGACGCTCTTGACGTCGGCGATCTCGGTCTTGCGGAAGGAGCCGGGAGTGTTGAGGTGCCGCTCGATGTTGAAGCGCACGGCTTCCGCGTTGAAGGGCTCGCCGTCGTGGAACTTCACGCCGGGGCGCAGCTTGAGGGTCACGGACTTGCTGTCGCGCGCCCACTCGTAGCTGGTAGCCAGCTGGGGCACGATCTTGAGATCCGGCGTGACGTCGAAGAGCTTGTCGCAGAGGGCGGCGAAGACCAGGCGGCCGGCGTAGGCGCGGCTGATGGTGGGATCGAGGGCGTCGGGATCGTCGTTCA
>JBKKCN010000523.1:0-3075 GCA_046712525.1 Candidatus Rokuibacteriota bacterium | reverse complement strand
CGCACTCTGCGCGAGCGGCGCCACGCTCGCGCCGAAGGCGGTCCCCCCGCCGCCGAGCGCGAGGGCACCACGCTCGCGATGGCCATCGCCACGCGGGCGGTGACCGTCGTCGCGCGCGGGCGCCCCGACATCAAGCGCGCGCTCAACGGCCGCGTGGCGGTGATCTTCCCCCGCTTCTCTGACCTCGCGGCACGCATCACCATCGAGCCCGAAGTCTGTGACGAGCGGGCCTACGTGGCGGGCGCCTTCGCGCCCGCGGGCGTGACGCCGGAAACGATCGTGGTCGGCATCGAGCCCACCGCGGAGGAGATCACGCAGGCGGCCGAGCGCGCGGCGGTGGCGGATGCCACCGTGCTCTTTCTCTACGACGCCCACCTCTACCCGTCGAACCGCGCGCTCCTGGAGACCGTGCAGGCGCGCGCGCGCGCGCTCGCCGTGGTGCTGCTGCGCGTTCCATACGACGCCTCGCTCCTCGCCGACGGCGTCTTGGGGCTGACCGCCTACGGCTGGCGGAAGTGCCAGATGGATGCGGTCGTGGCGCGCCTCGCCTACCCCTGAGCAGCGAACCACTCAACCCCTCGTCACCGTCCCCGCATCGGAGCGTTGTCGGGCGGCGTCCTTGCCTTCGGGTGAGAAGGCCGAGAGGCCGACGGCGAGCAGCATCGTGCCGGCGGTGCCAAGGATCACGAGCCACGACCAGGCGAAGGGGAGGATCTTGTACTCGGACAGCGCGAGGAGGCCGAGGTTGAAGAGGGCCATCGCGATCATCGCCACCACGTTGGCGCTGTCCGTCACGCGACGGCGCGTGAGGAGACCGAGCAGGAAGACGCCGAGCAGTGAGCCGAAGGTGACGCCGGAAATCTTGAAGGCCAGCCACAGGATGTTGTCGAAGAAGGAGAACGCGTAGGCGAGGAGGCCGAGGATGGCACCGAACACCGCCACCGCCACGCGCGACACGAAGAGGTAGTGCCGCTCGCCGCGGCCGCGCACGAGGAGCGGCCGGTAGATGTCGGTCACGAAAGAAGCGGAGAGCGAGCCGAGCGGCGAGTCGATGGACGCCAGCACGATGGCACTCAGCATGAGGCCGCGCATCGCCGCCGGCATCACCTGCTGCACGAAGTGAGGCAGGATGGCGTCCGGCCGGGACACGGGCAGCTCCGGGTGCTGCGCGTAAAACGTGAAGAGTCCAGCACCGAGGCTGAGGTAGATGGCGAGGGTCACGAAGGTGCCGAGGGGCGTGAGCGACAGCGTGCGTTGGCTCTCGCGGCGCGTCTCCACCGTGAGCAGCCGCTGCATGAGGTCGTGATCGGTGCCGAAGGCGGCCATCGATCCCACGAGGCCGTTGAGAATCGCCACCCAGAAAATGTTCGGCTCCGTGAGCACCCGCCGCACGAAATCGGGCGCGCCGGGCACGGGCCCCCAGTTGATGACATTGAGCCGGCCCGCCGCGCCCGCGGTGGCGACGACGGCGCCCACACCGCCCTCGATGCTCCACAACAGGAAGGCGAGCGTGGCCGCGCCCGCGACGAGGAAGAGCAGCGCCTGGAAGACGTTCGTCCACACCACCGCCGTCACTCCCCCGGTGGCGATGTACACGATGGAGATGACGGTAAACACCGCGATGGTGGGCACGATGGGCCATCCCATGAGGATGGAGACCGCGAGCGAGGCGGCCATCAGGCGCACGCCCGAGCCCGCCAGGCGCGTGACGAAGAAGAAGATGGAAGCGGTGACCTGGCTCGCGCGACCGAAGCGGTGCTCGAGAAACTCGTAGATGGTGACGACGTTGTGCCGATAGAAGGCGGGGATGAAGAGGAAGGCGACCGCAAACTTGGCGAGACTGGAGCCGACGAAGTACTGCGCGTACTCCCAGTTCTCGGCATAGGCGGTGGCGGGCACGGAGATGATGGTGACCGCGCTGATCTCGGTGGCGAGAAAGGACAGGCATACCGCCCACCACGGCACGCGCCGGCGCGCGAGGAAGAAGTCGACCGTGTCGTGCTGCGCCCGCGTGAAGTAGACGCCGATCCCGAGCAGCAGGGCAAGGGCACCGGCGAGCACCGCGTAATCGGGCCAGGTGAGCGCCACGCGGAGATGTTACTTGATGGGGCTATCGAGGAGCACCACGGCTTCGCCGCGGTGCTGCCGAGCGCCGGGGGATTGGGGGCCCCACGAGGGCCCCCATATCAGTCAATCCGCCGCTCGAGGCCGCCCGCGCTCAGCGCCCGCGTGCGCAGCGTTTCCACCAGCGTGTCGTACGAGGTGAGCTGGATGATGCGGTTGAACTCGCTGCGGTATGTCGAGACGAAGCTCACGTGGTCGATGAGGATGTCGTACACCTTCCAGCGGCCGTCGCGCAGGTGCAGGCGGTAGTCAACCGGTGTTTCGGTACGCCGCCGGCTGATCACCTTCGAGCGGACGATGGCGTAGGGCCCGTCGATGGACTCGCCGGGGTACACGATGCTCTCGCCGGAGTACTCCTCGATGCGCGGCAGGTAGGCGCGCTCGAGCACGGCCGCGAGAAGGCGCACGAACTCGTCCTGCTCCTCTTTCGTGCGGTCCAGCCAGTGCCGCGCGAGGGTGCGGCGCGCCATCTCGTCGAAGTCGAAGAGCGCGGCCGCCACCCGCCGTAGCTCGGCGCGCCCGCGGTCGCCCTGCACGCGTAGACCCGGCGGCGGCTCGGCATCGGAGAGCACCGTGACCACACGCGTGACCGCCGTCTGCACGACGTCGCGCGGCCCCGCCGCCCCCACCCCTGTCGCGGCCGCCGCCATCAGCCACACCGCCAATATCGTTCCCATGATGGCTCTCCTGGTCAGCATCTCCCGTGCCACGCCTCCCACGCGCCGGTAAGCGCGCGATTTCTCACCTTTCGTGAAAGGAGCAGGCGGCATCGCATAATGATTGGCGTGTCAGCCATGTCTGTCGCTGGACACCGGGGGAACCGGCTCGTGGTGGGCGTGGATCTGGGCGGCACCTGGGTCCGGATACTGGCGCTTGCGGAGAGCGGTCGCGCCGCGCGCGTCACCGCGCGCGCCCCGCACGCGCGTGACGCGGCGCCCTTCCTGCGGCGAC
>JBKKCN010000522.1:0-6505 GCA_046712525.1 Candidatus Rokuibacteriota bacterium | reverse complement strand
GGGTGAGGGAGAACGCGATGGGTGAAGTCCTCAAGGCGTACTTCGTGCCGAACGGCTCGTATCTCATGGAAATGGCGGAAGACGGCGAGAAGGTCTCGGCGGTGAAGACGCTGCAGGTCATCGGGCGTGAGATCCGCGACGTACTGCGGCCCGACACCATCGTGGTGGCGTCGCCGCACTGGCTGCCCAGGAGCGCGTTCTTCGTGGACGACAGCCCGCAGCACGAGTCGTTCGACGACTATCCGCTGCGGCCGGCGCCGTTCGGCCGCCGCTTCTTTTCGTACTCGGCGGCCGGCGATCCCGTGCTGGCGCGCGCCATCGTCGCCTCCGCACGCGAAGCCGGTGTGCCCGCCGATACCAAGGTCTACGGCTTCGATCACGGCGCTTTCTGCCCTCTGAAGGTGATGGACCTGGGCGGGATCCCGACCGTGCCCATCTCCACGTCGCGGCGCTCCTTCGACGAGAGCGTGCGCTGGGGCGAAGCGGTCCGTCGCGCGGCACGACCGGCGGGCCGGCGCGTGGTCGTCATCTCACCCGGTAATCTCACGCACCGGCTGGACCTGCGCGGTGACGACGAGCGCGAGTCGTACCTGCCGCTTGGCGCGAAGTTCGACAAGGTCATGATCGATCTCGTCACCTCCGGGCGCACCCTCGACATCGCGAAGATCGATCCCGAGCTGCTCCGCGAAGCGGCGCACGAAGCCGACGGCCGGCCGCTCTACTTCCTGACGGGCGCGACCGGCAACCCGCGTGGCGCGCTCCTTCAATACCAGGGCTTCAAGTACTCGGTGGGCGACGCGACCTTTGCCTTCGAGCCGGCGCACCTGGCGGGCGTGGCGCAATGAGCGCGGGCGCGCCGCCCGCCACGACGGAGTTCATCTACGACGCGATTCGCAAGGTGGCCGTGGCGCACGGAACCGCGGCCGATGGCCAGGCGTGGATCCTCGAGATCCGCAGCCGCCACGCTGACGACTCCATGACGATCGTCCTGCGTGACCCGAAGGGCGGCGAGCGCACGCTCACGCTGAGCGACGCGGACTTCATCTTCGGTGAGAGCAACGTGTCCCTGAGGCCGCTGCCGGGAGTCACCCTCCAGATGACGCCGCTCTACATGAAGAAGCTGCGCGGCTTCACGCGCGGCAACATTCCGACGCCGGACATCGCGGGGCCCTCGCTGCCGTAAGGGAGAACGATATGGACCTGGAGTTCATCATGGTGCCGGAGGCCCCGGCGCCGCCGCCCACGGCCCCGTACAGTCACGCGGTGCGGGCGGGCGACTTTTTGTTCGTCACGGGCCAGATGCCGAACGATCCGAAGAACGGCCGCGTCGTGAGCGGAGGGATCGCCGAGCAGACGCACCAGGTGATGCGCAATCTCCAGACCGTGCTCGCGGGCGCGGGCACGAATCTCTCGCGCGTCGTCTTCGCTCGCGTCTATCTGGTGAACTTCGCCGACTACCCCGTGATGAACGGCGTCTACGCCAGCTACTTCGAGCCGGGCCGGCTGCCGGGCCGCACCTGTGTCGGCGTCACCGGCCTCGCGCTCGGGGCCCTCGTCGAGATCGACCTCGTCGTAAAGCCCTGATCCTCGAGCTCCTTGACTTGGCGGAGGCGTCTCGGCTAGGGTTCCGCATCCATGGATCCAAATATCCACCAGGGTCGACGGCCTCGATGAAAGAGGCGGGCGCCAAGTTCGCGACTGCGCAGGAGGAGGCCTACACCTACCTGCGGGAGGCCATTCTCTCCGGCCACTACCCCGGCGGGACGCGGCTGGATCTCAACGAGATCGCGCGTGCGGTCCGCGCCAGCCGGATGCCGGTGCGCGAAGCCATCCGCCAGCTCGACGCCGAGGGACTGGTCTCCATCCGGCCGAACCGCGGCGCCGTGGTCACCCAGCTCACCGCCGATGACATCGTGGAGCTCTTCGAGACACGGGCGGTGCTCGAGGGGCTCGCGGCGCGGGTCGCCGCCCCGCGGATCACCGGGGATGCGCTGGACGAGTTGCAGGCGATTCTCGCGCGGATGGAGCGGGCGCGCGGGGCCACGGCCACCTGGCTGCGGCACCACGACGAGTTCCACGCCGCCATCTGTCGCTGGAGCGGACGCCAGCGCCTCGTGGAGCAGACGACGCTCGTGAGGCGAATGATCGAGCCCTACCTGCGCGTGCACGCCGGTGTCTACGACCCGCCCGAGATCGGCGGCTCGGAGCACGCGACTCTCATCGAGACGCTGGCCCATCGCGATCCGGCACAGTCAGAAGCGGCGGTGCGCCGACACGTCGAGCTGGGGGCGCTCTACGTGATCGACATCCTGAAAGGATCCACGAGATCATGAGCAGGACCGGCAGCGAGTACATCGAGAGCCTGAAGGACGGGCGCGCCGTGTATGTCTACGGCGAGCGCGTCCACGACGTCACCGAGCACCCTGCCTTCCGCGGTGCCGTCCGCTCCACCGCGGACCTCTACGATCTCGCCGCCTCCGCCGAGCATCGCGAGGTCATGACGTATGCGTCGCCTCGCACGGGCAAGCCGGTGAACACGACGTTCCTGCTGCCGCGCACGCGCGACGATCTCGCGCGCCGCCGCGCGGCGCTGCAGACGTGGGCGGAGTCGACGTATGGCCTCATGGGCCGCTCTCCCGATCACGTGGCGGGCTTCCTCGTCGGCTTCGCGCTCCGCCCCGACGTGTTCGCGCGCGGCGGCACCCGTTTCGCGGACAACGCCGTCGCCTACTACGAGCACGTGCGAGATCACGACCTCTATGTCAGCTACGTGATCATCCAGCCGCAAATCGACCGCTCGAAGCCGGCCCACCAGCAGGCGGATCCCACGCTGTACGCGGGCGTCGTCGAGGAGCGCGCGGACGGCATCGTCGTGAGCGGCGCCCAGATCCTCGGCACGGGGGCGGCGATCTCCAACGAGATCCTGCTCTCCTGCATCGTGCCGCTGCGGGCGGGCGACGAGAACTACGCGATCTCCGTGGCCGTGCCCATTGCCACGCCCGGCATTCGCGTGATCGTGCGCCGGCCGTACGCCGAAGGCGCTCCAAGCGTCTTCGATTACCCGCTCTCGACGCGCTTCGACGAGACGGATGCGTTGCTCGTCTTCGAGCGTGTCTTCGTGCCGTGGGAGCGCGTGTTCGTCTACCGCAACGTCGCCCTCACCGCCGCGCAGTTCTACGAGACGCCTGCCCACATCTTCGGCAATCACCAGGCGCAGGTGCGCTTCTGGACGAAGTCGCGGTTTCTCAACGGCCTCGCGCACCGCATCGCGGAGGCCAACGGTGTGGACAAGCTGCCGCCGGTGCAGTCGACGCTCGGCGAGCTCGCGAGCTACTCCGCCATGGCGGGCGGGCTCGTGCTGGCTTCCGAGGCGGCGTGCGTGGAGGACCCGCGAGGGTTCGTCTATCCGAATCCGACGTACGTGTACGCCAACGGCTGGCTGCAGGCGACGTACTACGGCACCATGCTCAACACGCTGCGCGAGCTGACGGGCGCCGGCTTTCTTCAGGTGCCGTCCTCCTACCGCGACTTCCACAACGCGGAGATCGCCCCGGATCTGCATCGCTTCGTCACGTCGCCCGGTCTCGACTCCGTCGAGCGCACGAAGCTGTTCAAGCTCGCCTGGGACATCGTCGGCTCCGAGTTCGCCGGCCGCCACGCACAGTACGAGCTCTTCTACGCGGGCTCGCGCTCGATGACGACCGCCGTCCGTGCCTATCGCAACTATGATTTCGCGGGCGCGCGTGCGCTCGTCGACCGCTGCCTCGCCGGCTACGATCTGCCCCCGGCCGAAGTCGACGACGCCGTGCTGCGACGGTAACGGGGCCGTGACCGCCGTGGAGCACAATGCGCCGGCGACGGCGCCGCTGGGACCGACGCCCGAGTGGATGCGGCAGGCGCTGAGAAGCTTGGCCACCGGCGTGACCATCATTACCTTCCGCGATGAGCACGGTGAAGCCGCGGGCATGACGGCGAGCGCCGTGTGCTCGGTGTCGCTGGAGCCGCCGCAGGTGCTCGCCTGCGTGAACAAGGCCAGCCGCAGCTTGGCCGCCATCCAAGCCGCGCGCCGGTTCGGCGTGAGCGTGCTCAACGAGGGCCAGCGCGCGATCGCGGAGTTCTGCGCGCGCCCCGCCGGCGACAAACGGCTCGATGCCCGCTGGATCGACCGACGGCTGCCCGCGGAGGCGCCCTCCGCGATCGCGGGCGCGCTCTGCCACCTCGACTGCACCGTGAGCGCCAGTGTGGACGCCGGCACGCATGCGATCGTGGTGGGACGCGTGGAGGGCATCCTGCTCGGCGACGAGGCGGGGCCGCTCACGTACTTCAAGGGCGCGTACCGTCAGCTCGACCCCGATCCGGAGCATCGCGTGGAGGCCCTGTGGGATCTGCTCGCACGGCACGGGTACTGATGACACCCGCCAAGTCCAAGGCCGCCCTTCTCGACGAGCTCCGGCGCCGGCGACAGGAGCTCTACGAGCTCTGCGCCAGCCTCATCCGGATCCCGAGCGAAAACCCTCCGGGCGACACCACGGCGCTCGTCGCGTTCGTTCTCGACTACCTCCGGTCGCGCGGCTTCAAGCCCGACGTCCACGAGCCGAAGCCCGGCATGCCCAACGTGGTGGCCACGCTCGGGAGCGGGGGGCCGAACCTCGTCCTCTCCGGACACCTCGACGAGTTCCCGGCGGGGGACGGCTGGACGGTCCCGCCCTTCGCCGGCACGCTCGCGGGCGGCAAGATCATCGGGCGCGGCGCCGGCGACATGAAGGCCGGCCTCGCGGTCGCGCTCCTCGTGGCCACGCTTCTCAAGGAGCGCGACGTCGAGCTTGCAGGCCGCGTCACCCTCGCCTTCGCGTCGGACGAGGAGACCGGTGGCCGCTGGGGAACGGAGTGGCTGCTCGCCAACGTGCCGGAAGCCAGGGGCGACGCGTGCCTGATCGGCGAGTCGTCCGGCACCTGGGCGATCGGCATCGGCGAGAAGGGCGTGCTGTGGCTGCGTCTGGCGGCGTCGGGCGTCTCCGGCCACTCGGCATACGGCCAGGGCGAGAGCGCGGTCGACAAGGCGCTGCACGCCATCGACGAGATCCGCGGCTTCGTCGGCGCCAGGGCGCGCACGCGCAAGGAGATCGTCGACGTCATCCGGCGGCAGCGACCGGCGGTGGAAAAGCGCTGGGGCCCCGGCACGGGACGCATGGCTGACCGCCTCACGATGAACCTCGGCACCATTCGCGGCGGGGGCCAGGTGAACTTGATTCCGTCGCGCTGCGAGGCGGAGGTGGATCTGCGATTGCCGCCCGGCATGAGCACGCACACGCTCGAAGGCCGGATCCGGCGCCGGCTCCACGCCGTCAAGAGCGACGTCGAAGTGACGGTCCTGAACCAGTGCGATCCCTACGTGACGTTACCCCAAGATAGGCTCATCACGTCGCTGATCGCGAACGGCCGCGCCGTCCTCGGGAAGGCGCCCGCCCCCGTCCTGCGGCTCGGCTATACGGACGGTCGTTTTTTCCGCCGCGCCGGCATCCCGACGGCGGTGTACGGGCCGCGCGTGCACCGCATGGGCGGACCCGACGAGTACGTGGAGCAGGACGAAGTCCTCCAGGTCGCGCTCGTCCATCTCGGCACCGTGCTCGACTACCTCGGAGGCCCGTGATGGAGATCGCCGGCGTGACGGTGGAGAAGGCCACGAAGCGGCGGCACGCGATCGAGCTCGTCGAGCTCGCGGACGGCACGCGCGTGTCGCTGCCGGCACTCTTCGTGAACGGGGCCCTCGCCGGCCCGCGTCTCTACCTCGGCGCCGCCATCCACGGTGACGAAGTGAACGGCGTGGCCATCCTCTCGCGGGTGCTGTCGGAGGTCGATCCCTCGCACCTGATCGGCAGCATCGTGGCCGTTCTCGTGCAGAACCCGCTTGCCTTTCACGCGGACCACCGGCTCGCGCTCAGCCACTATCTGAAATCGCCGCTGGACCAGGCCCCCGCCGATCCGTGGACCTGCTTTCCGGGCAACGCCGAGGGGAGCCTTGCCGAGAAGATCGCGCACCTTCTCTTCGGGCTCATCCGGACCTGCGACTATGCCATCGACCTCCACACGCCCACTCGGGGCGGCCGCTACGTGCCCATCTCGATCCTGCCCCCTCCCGGTCTCGGGGAAGCCTCGCGGCGCGCCGAGGAGCTGGCGGTCGCCTTCGGGTCCGGATACGTCGTGAAGACCGACAAGGGCATGTACGTGCGGGACGGCATCCTCTGTGTCGAGGCCACGCGCGCCGGCATCCCTGCCTTCACGTTCGGGATCGGCGAGGGAGGCCGGCTCGAGCCGGACATGGTCGACGTGGGCACCAGGTGTGTGTGGAATGCGCTCCGGCACTTGAAGATGGCCGACGGAAAGCCGGAGCCGCCCGCGCGCGCGGTGGGCGTGCGGGGGTTGGTGGGACTGCGCGCCGCGCGCGGGGGGCTCCTCACGACCGCCGGGGAGCGGGGGGCGGCGGTGCGTCGCGGCGCCGTGCTGG